>JAYUXE010000584.1:0-4508 GCA_043753165.1 Archangiaceae bacterium
GTCCCTCCGACGTCTTCGGTCGGTGACGTGGTGCAGACGTTGATGGCGCTGTACCCCGGCTTGCGCGCGTTCGTCTCGAACGAGAAGCGGCCGCTGCGACAGTATTTTTCCGTCGCACAGCAAGGCAGGGTGCTCTACCTCTTCACGTCGACCGCGAACGGGCCGACGGGTTAGGGTTCGCGCGCGATGGAAACGCCAGGCGACTCATCAGGGGCTGAGGCCGCGCCGCCGATTGACGTGCTGGCCGAACGGCTGTCGGTGAGCTCGCTGTGGGCCAACCGCATTGCCTACTCGGTCGTGCTGGCGGCGGTGGCGGTGAGCGCGGCGCTGATGGCGTCGCCCGGGCTGTCGAGCCAGAAGATTCCCGAGCTGAAGACGGACGATGTCGGCAAGGTGTTCCGCGCGAGCGGCATGTCGGGCTTCAAGGCGAGCCGCGACTACCAGATTGCCGACGAGGCCCGGACGACCGTGCAGCGCGAAGAAGCGCGGGCGCGGGTGCGGCCGGTGTTCGACTACGACCCGTCGGTGCAGCCGGCGATTGCGCGCGGGGTCGAAGAGGCGTTCTCGACGATGCAGGGCCTGGTCGAGCAGTGGGAACAGAAGAAGGCGGAAGAAGCGCTGGTCACGGTTCCTGTTCCCGTGAAGAAGAAGGAACCGACGCACAAGGAAGACGCCGCCGAGCTGTTGCAGATGCTGCGCGACAACCGGAAGCAGTTCGAGGCGCACGCGCTGCTGTCGGAAGAAGAGGACTTCGAGGCGCTGGTGACGAACCGGTTCTCGCGCGAGGCGGCGCGGGCGACGATCGGCCTGATGGACGTGGCGTACCGCGGCAAGCTGGTGACGAGCCGCGACGAGCTCTCGCGCATCGACGCGTCGGGCGTGACGGTGCGAATCGTCGGGGGCAGCAGCGAGCACGTGATGGGGACGGCGGCCCCGGCGGTGCTCGATGTGAAGGAAGCGATGACGGAGCTCGACCGCTTCGCGTCGGTGCCGGGCAATCTGCTACCGGACGCTGCTCCGCTGCTGCGGCGGGCGGTGCTGCGGCTGGCGAAACGGCAGCTGCGCGCGAACCTCACGGTGAATACGGCCGAGACGGAGAATCGACGGCGCGCGGCGTTCGATGCGGTGAAGCCCGCGAACATCACGTACAAGAAGGGCCAGAAGGTCATCGGCGATGGCGAGCTGATCACCGAGACGCACCTGGTCGTCATTCACAGCATGCGCGCGCAGAGCGACGAGCTCGACCTGGTGCAGCTGCAGCTGGGCGGCTCGGGCATCGTGGTCCTCGTGATTCTGGCGGCGTGGTTCTTCTTCATCACCGCGTTTCGCCGGTTTCGGCCGAGCCGAAAAGACGCAGTGTTCATGGGCCTGCTGCTGATCGGGATGCTCGGCCTGCTGCACCTGTGGGTCACCATCTCGGACGCGGTGCACGACCGGTACACGTCGCTGCCGATCGAGGCGCTGTACTTCTGCTTCCCGGTGGCCGCGGGCGCGATGCTGGTGCGCTTCGTGTTGACCCAAGAGCTGTCGATCTTCTTTGCGATCGTCTTCTCGTGCCTCACCGGCGTGATGCTCGGCAACTCACTGGCGTTCACGATCTTTGCTTTGGTGACGTCACTCGTCGCGGCCGACCGCATCTCGCGCGCGAAAGACAGAAGCGGAATCTTCCGGGCGGGTTTGTGGACGGGTGGGACGGCCGCTCTGGCGGTGCTCTTCCTCGGGCAGGCGGAAGGCAAAGGCATCGGCGACACGTTGATCGCCGCGTGCTTCGCGTTCGCCGGAGCGTCGTTTGCCGTCCCCATGCTCGTGATGGCCCTCACGCCGTTGACGGAAGCGGGTTTCGGCTACGCCAGTGACATCAAGCTGCTCGAGCTGGCGAACCTGAACCACCCCGCGTTGAAGGAGCTCGTGCTGCAGGCGCCGGGCACCTACCACCACAGCATCATCATGGGCAGCCTGGTCGAGGCGGCGGCCGAGTCGATTGGCGCCAATGCGCTGCTCGCGCGAAGCTGCGCGTACTACCACGACATCGGAAAGGGTCGGAACCCGGCGTACTTCGGCGAGAACCAGAAGGGCGAGAACCGGCATGACCAGCTGGCGCCGGCGATGAGCGCGGTGATCATCAAGCGGCACGTGACCGACGGCCTCGAGATGGCGCGCCAGTACAAGCTGCCGCGGCGGGTGGCCGACGCGATTCCGCAGCACCACGGCACGCGGCTGGTCGGCTACTTCTTCCACAAGGCGCAGAAGGAACTGGAAGGAAAGGAAGGCGCTGCGCCCATCGACGAATCGATTTACCGCTACCCGGGCCCGAAGCCGCAGTTTCGCGAGGCGGCGTTGGTGATGATCGCCGACGCGGTCGAGGCGGCCAGCCGGTCGATGCCCGAGCCGACCACGGCGAAGCTGCAGACCCTGGTGCAGAAGTTGATCAACATGATTTTCAGCGAAGGCCAGCTGGACGAGTGCGACCTGACGCTGAAGGACTTGAACTTGATGTCGCAGTCGTTCGTGCGGACGCTGGAAGGCATCTACCACGCGCGTCCTGCCTACCCGCCCGGAGCGATCGGCGGCGGCAAGCCCCCGACTTCCGAAATCGTCCGCACCCCGCTCGCGATCGCGAAGCCCGAGCAGGCCAAGCGCGCCGGCAGCTGAACGTGGCGGTGCTGGTCGACACGTCGCGCGGTGGAAAGGGCGCGGACGAATACGAGCCGCTGCTTCGCCGCAAGAGCAACGCGTTCTTGAAGAAGCTTCAGCTTCAGGACTGCGAGCTGTCGGTGACGTTGGTGGGCGACGCAGAGATTCAGAAGCTGAACCGCGCGTGGCGGAAGAAGGACAAGGCGACGGACGTGCTGTCGTTTCCCGCGGGCGATTGGCCGGGTGGGGGCGTGCGGCCGCTGGGGGATGTGGTCATCTCGCTGGCGACGACGCGGCGGGCCGCGAAGGACTACGGGCACACCGTCGCGCAGGAAATGACGCGGTACCTCGCGCACGGGCTCTTGCACCTGCTGGGGCATGACCACCTGAAGAAAGGCGAAGCGGTGAAGATGCAGCAGGCAGAGGCGGCGCTGCTGGGCGGGCCGGGCATGCTGGGAGTGGAGTAGAACGGCGCGATGCGACGACGGCTGGGATTCTGGCTGACGGTGTTGGTTTCGATTCCTTCGGCCGCGGCCGCACCCCGGGTGGCGATTCATCCCCTCGTGGTGCGGGGCGACGACTCGCGTGCGATCGAACAGTCGAAGGCGGACTTCCTGGTCGAAGCGGGGATGCAACCGATTCAGCAGGTCTCGCGCGCGGCAGTGAATGGCGTGGTGGGTTCGTTGAATGCGGGGCACGGCTGCACCCTTGAAGCCGATGGTTGTCTCGAGACGCTGTGCCGGGACGTGGGCGCGAAGTACGCGATGGTGGCGATTCTCGATCTCGACGCGGCCGACTTCGTGGTGCAGGTGAAGGTGGTGACGGGCGATGGCGTGGTGGTGCGGAAGCTGGAAGAGAAGCTGCCGAAGGACGTGATGTCGGCGCGGGCGCCGCAGGTGCGGTTGGCGTTCAAGCGGGTGTTCGCGCAGCTGAATCTGAAGGCCCTGCCGGAAGAGCCGGTGAAGCCCGAGCCCGTCGCTGCGGCCAAACCTGCGGGCCCGACGGTGGTGGCGAAGGCGGACCCGGTCGCTGCTGCGCCCGTCGAAGACTCGCAGGGCAACTACCGGACGCGGCTGCGGGTCGCGCAGCTTTCGCTGGGGGTGCTGACCCTGGCTGCGGCAGGCACGGCGACGGCGTTCGCGTTGATGGCGAAGTCGGAAGGCGCGTCGCTGCGTGTCACCGAAGGCGTGCTGGCGCGGGCCGATTTGCAGAAGGCGCATGGGGTCGAGGACAAGGCGCGCATCGCGACGGCGCTGTTCGTCGGAGCTGGCGTGGGGGCTGCGATTTCGTTGGCGGTGATTCTGCTGGCCGCGTCCGACGACACCCACCACGTCTCGATTGCTCCGGTGCAGGGTGGCGCGATGGTCGGCGTCGGAGGCGCGTTCTGATGCAGCGGCTTCTTGCGGTGGTGTCGGCGTTCGTCCTGGTCTCGAGCTGTCGATGCAGCGACGTGACGAAGTGCGACGCGACGACGACGTGCAGCAAGGGAAGCTGCGTCGAGGGCTTCTGTGTCGATGACGGTGACGGCGGCAGCGGCACCGGGGGCGGCCTGGGCGGATCTGGCGGTGGCGTGGGTGCGGGCGGTGGCGTGGGTGCGGGCGGTGGCGTGGGTACGGGCGGTGGCGTGGGTGCGGGTGGTGGCGTGGGTGCAGGCGGTGGCGTGGGTGCAGGCGGTGGGCAGGGTGGCGGCTCGCTCGTGAATCCGGTGATCTCGCTGACGTTGTCCGCTGCGCCTGCAAGAGCGCCGGACGCGATCGATCCGTTGCTGGTCGGGGCGTACAAGCGCGACGAGTCCGCGGTGGTGGGCGTGAGTGGCGACGTGCCGCTGGTCGGAGCGAGCCTTTCGGTACAGGGGCGGCTGCGTGACGGCGGGT
>JAYUXE010000585.1:0-1807 GCA_043753165.1 Archangiaceae bacterium
CGGCACCTGCAGCGCGCGCCAGATCGCAGGCTTCGAACCGACGATGGTCGCTTTGAGCGCGTAGCCGACCGTTCGCTTCACAGCTGCCGGTACAACGTCTCGTACTTCGCGACCTGGTGGTCCCAGGAAAAATCCATCGCCATGCCGTTCTGCTGCAGCTTCCGAAACGGGCCACGCTGCTTGTACGTCTTCAGCGCCTCGGACACGGCCCAGTAGAGCCCGAAGGAATCGTAGGTCTCGAAGACGATGCCGGTGCCTTCGCCGGTGCGCGGGTTCCAGAGCTCGACGGTGTCGGCCAGGCCGCCCGTCTTCCGCACGATGGGCACCGCACCGTATTTGAGGCTGTACATCTGGTTCAGGCCACACGGCTCGTACCGCGAAGGCATCAGGAAGAAGTCCGAGCCGGCCTCGATCCAGTGCGCCATCTCGTTGTCGAACGCGTTGTTGAACCGCACCTGGTTCGGAAACTGTTCCTGCAGCTGGCGGAACATGCGCTCGAAGTGCCGTTCACCGCTGCCGGTGACGATCAGCTGAACCCGTTCGCGCTGCAGCAGGCGCGGCAGGGCGCCCGGAAACAGGTCGAACCCCTTCTGACCCGCGAGCCGCGAGACGATGCCGACCAGCGGCACATCGGGAAACGACGGCAGCTTCGCGCGGGCCAGCAACGCCTGCTTGCACCGTTCTTTCCCGGCGAGGTCTTCGGGCCCGTAGCGAACGGGAATGAGCTTGTCGGCCTGGGGGCTCCATTCTTCGTAGTCGACGCCGTTCAAGATTCCCTGCACCGCCGCACCGCGACCGCGCAGGAACCCGTCGAGGCCGACGCCGTACTCCGAGCCGCGAATCTCGCGCGCGTAGGTCGGGCTCACCGTGGTGATCGCGTTCGCGTACAGAATCCCGTGCAGCAGGAAGTTCACGCGCCCTTCGCGCAGCTGATCTTGATGCAGCAGGTTCTGCGAGTCGGCGAGCCCGGTGTCGCCGACGATGCTCGACGGAAACATGCCCTGGTAGTTCAGGTTGTGAATCGTCAGCACCGTCTTCGTGCGGCCGAAGATCTGCTGATCCCACGAGAAGCGCGTTCGCAGCAGCAGCGGCGCCATCGCCGTCTGCCAGTCGTTGCAGTGCAGAATGTCCACCGCGAACCGCATTCGCTGCGCGCACTCGAGCGCCGCGTAGTTCAACACCAGGAACCGCAGGTGCTCGTCGCCCTCGTGCCCGTAGATGCCCGGCCGGTCGTACAGCGCCGGGCAGTGAACGAAGTACACCTCGAGCGTCGAGCCCGGCAGCGTCGCCGCGAAAATCGAGACCTCGAAGATGCGCGGCCCGACGTGAACCTTGAGCCCGCGCAGCGAATCCACCCGGCGCATCGGGTGCCTCTTCACATCGATGCGCTGGTACAGCGGCAGAAACACCCGCACGTCGTGGCCATGCCGGTGCAGCGTGCGAGGCAACGCCGCCGACACGTCGCCCAGGCCGCCCGTCTTCGCAAACGGCGCAACCTCGGAGCTCAGAAAGAGAATGTTCATGGCAGCGGTGCAGTGACCTCGATCTCGACGGGACTGCTCGCGTTTCCGAACCACGCCACCATGTCGTGGACGAGGCGGAAAGAGAACGCGTACTTCCCCGGCTCAGACGGTGCCGCGATCTCGAACGCGATCTCGACTTCTTCCCCCGGCGTGACCAACCGCGGCAGCGGCACCCGGTTCATCCCCCACGTCGTGCTGTCGCGCGGCGACTGCGAGCCCAGCCGGTAGTTCTGCGCCGGGTCCCACGTCTCTGTGCCGATGTTCTTGAACTTCAACGCCACCTG
>JAYUXE010000586.1:0-1806 GCA_043753165.1 Archangiaceae bacterium
CGCTGAGACAAAAAAGAAGCGTCCCTTACTGCTGAAGGTGCAGGTGCGGCGCAGTCCACGCCGCATTGCCGCCGCGGCGTTCGTCGATGACCGTGAAGCCAGCGGCGCGGGCCTGGCGCATGACCGCGCGGCCTTAACGGTGGGCGCGACCGAGGTCCCGGGTTGAATCCCTTCGAGCGAAGCTGGGTCTGCAACGAACGGACGGCAGCGCAACGATCACCGGTCTGGATTGTTGCCATGTTTGTCCGAGATTGGGTCAGTCGGAGGTATAGGCCGACCATGGATCTGGGACTTCGGTCGAAGGGTGGGACGCCGGCAGCGCGCGCGACCCACGGCGGCACGGTTCGCCTCGACCTTCACCGCCACCTGGAAGGGTCGCACCCGCCTGCCGCGCTGGCGGTGGTGGCGCAGCAGTTCGGCGTCACCGACCCCTTCTTCTATGACGCGGCGGCGAAGCGGTACCGCACGCCGGGCGAGCTCTCGGGTGCGTTGACGATGTCTGCGCCTTCGGACGACGCGCGCATTTTCTACGAGTGCATCGTGAAGGCGCGCGCCGCCTATGTCAGCGAAGAGGCCATCGGCGAGCTGTCGCGGCTCACGTTCCTCGATGCAGCGGCCGACACCGATGGCTTCGAGATGCGCGTCAGCCTGTTCTCGATGACGCGCACGCTGCTCGAGAACGAGAAGAAGGTGTGGCGCGATGTGCCGCCGCTGCAGTTCGCCGAGCGGGCGCGGAAGCTGCTGCGCATCGTGCTCGCGGCGCGTGACGCAGCGTCGGCCGAGGCGAAGAAGCCGATGCTGGTGCGGGTCGGGTTCTCGCGCACGTTCGAGTCCGAGCCGCACTACCGCGCCCTGGCCGCGATTCTTCCCGAGCACCGCAAAGAGGTGTGTGGCCTGGACGTGTTGGGCATCGTCACCGGCGCCGACACCGAGCCGATGCCGGCGGCGCTGCGCGATATTTTGTCCGGGCTTCGCGCGCACCTGCCCGACCTCACCATTCACGCGGGCGAATTCGCAGGCCACGAATCCGTCGACCGCATGCTGGAGCTTCGGCCCGATGCGATTGGGCACGGCGTTCACTCTGTCGAGTCTGACGCCACGATGCAGCGCCTCGCCGACGGTGGCGTCACGCTCGAGGTGTGCCCGTCCAGCAACCGGCTGCTGATCCCGACGGCGCTCTTGCGACTGGAAGCGAGGCGGGGGTGTCCGCCGCTGGTCGCTTTGCAGCAGGCGCAGGTGCATTGCGTCCTCGGCAGCGATGACCCGACGCCGATGGGCACGACGTTCTCGAAGGAATGGGAAGTGGCACGCAGCCTCGGCGTCGACCTCGCGCGGCTCGAAGCCGACACGCAGCGCCGCTGGTCGCAGCTCGTCAGCGCTTCTCGGCCAGCGCCTTGATCTGCTTGAGCAGATCCTGCCAGCCGGCTTCGCCCCCTTCGAAGTGCTTCTCACCCGTGCCGTCGGTGCGCGTCGCGAAGTTCCCCTGCGTCACCGCGAGCTCGACGCCTTCGCCCTTCGGCTTCACGTCGTACGTCACGGTCATGTAGTTCGCCGGCACATCCGGGTATCCCTCGGTCGGCCCGAACGTCGTGTAGTGCAGCACGTGGGGCGGCTCGATCTTCGTCACCGTGCCCTTCACGAAAACGACCGCCTTGCCTTCGTGCACCCCGCGCCACTCGAGCGCGCTTCCCTGCTTCCAGTCGGACACCGTCTCGCTTCCGAACATGTACTGGCGGGTGAATTCTGGCTGGGTGAGCACCTGCCAGACGCGCGCGGCGTTGGCGGCGATTTCGATCGAGGTTCGAA
>JAYUXE010000587.1:0-4505 GCA_043753165.1 Archangiaceae bacterium
ACCTTGAATTTCCGCTTCGCCTTGCCCGGCCGTTCGCGGAAGAAGAGCCGCACGGGGACCTTCAACATGAAGGTGCCGCGAAGCTGGTTGGTCAGGTAACGCTTGTACCGGTCGGGGATTGCAGCCGGCATGTTGCACATGAACGCGAACGCGGGCGGGCTGACCCCGACCTGGGCGACGTAATACAGGCGCAGCGCCTTCCCGTTCTGCATCGGGGCCGGGTGTTCCTGGGTGACGTGCTCGAGCAGCTTGTTGAGCTGCGGCGTGGGCGCGCGGAAGTGGGCCTGGTCGAACAGCGAAGCGCACAGGGTCGGCACCTTGTCGACGCGGATGCCTTCCTTTGCCGAACAGAACAGCACCGGGGCCCACGACGCCCAGGGCAATTTGTATTTGAGCTCTTCGCGAAAGGCCTCTTCCTTGATCTGCCCGGCGACCGCGTCCCACTTGTTGACGAGGATCAGCAGCGGGCGGCCCTTCTCTTCGGTGATGCCGGCGATGCGCGCGTCTTGATCGACGGCGGGCTCGGACGCGTCGATGACGAGCACGGTGACGTCGCTGTCTTCGATCATGCGCAGCGAGGCGAGCACCGAGAACTGTTCGACCTTCTGCGAGATCGTCGACTTGCGGCGAATGCCGGCGGTGTCGGTGAGGATGAAGCGGCGGCCCTCGTGCGTCATCGGGCTGTCGATGGGGTCGCGCGTGGTGCCGGCGATGGGGCTGGTGATGAGGCGCTGGGTGCCCAGCAGCGCATTGACCAGCGTCGACTTGCCGACGTTGGGGCGGCCGACGATCGCGACGCGAATCGGCTGATCCTTCGCGGGGGCATCGGGCAGCGCTTCGGGGTCCGGGTTCCGCGGCCGGCGGTTTCCGCGGCCCGATCTCGGGTGCTCGCCTTCGAGCTCGTCGGCTTCGGCGGCGGGCAGCACTTCGAGAATGCGTTCTTGCAGCCCGGTGATGCCCAGCGCGTGCTCGGCCGAGATGGCGATCGGCTCACCCAGGCCCGTGCGGTGCCAGTCGGAAATCATCACGTCCGAGCTGCGGTAATCGTCGGACTTGTTGACGACGAGGATCACCGGCCGGTTCGACTTGCGCAGGTAGCGCGCGACTTCCGTGTCGGCCGACGTCTCGCCCAGCCGGCCGTCGACCACGAACAAGACGACCTGGCACTCTTCGACTGCCGCCTGCGCCTGCAGCCGGACGTGGGCCGACAAGGGGTCGGCTTTTTCGGACTTCTCGTCGTCGGGCACGAAGCCGCCCGTGTCGACGAGGGTGATCAAACGGTCTTCGAGCTCGCCGTCGGCGTAGTGGCGGTCGCGCGTGACGCCGGGCGTGTCTTCGACGATCGCCTTTCGCTTCCCCAGCAGTCGGTTGAAAAGCGTCGACTTGCCGACGTTGGGGCGGCCGACGATCGCGACCATCGGGCGCGACTTGCGGGTGCGGCCGGAAGCAATCTCGAGCGGGGCAGCTTCGGGCGGCGGCGGCCTTACTTTGGTTTTCTGGGGACGGCGGGCCGGCTCGTCAGCGCGTCGAGATCCGGGTTGGGCGGTGCGCTTAGCCATTGTCGCCGTATCCCATCTTTGCGAGCCCGGCGGGGTTCTGCGACCACTCTTCCGACACCTTCACCTGCAGGCCGAGGAAGACGTGGGTGTTGAGCAGCCGTTCGATCGTCTTCCGCGCGTCGGTGCCGATCTGCTTCAGCATCGACCCGCCCTTGCCGATCACGATCGCCTTCTGGCTCTCGCGTTCGACGAAGATCGAGGCGTCGATGCGAACGAGGCCGGTCAGCCCACCGCGGGTGGCCGTCGTCCCCTTCCCGCCCTTCTGTTTCTTCACCGGCCGCTTCTCGTCGCGCTCGGACTCGTCGAAGTCGTTGATCACCACCGCGACCGAGTACGGCACTTCGTCGCGCGTGTGGCGCAGCAGCTGTTCGCGAATGTATTCGGCGACCAGGGCCTTCTCGGCCTGATCGGTGAGCACGTCGGCCGGGTACATGGCTTCCGCTTCCGGCATCAGGGCGATGACGGTATCGAAGAGAAGGTCGAGGTTGTCGCCCTTCAGCGCGCTCACGGGCACCACCTCGGTGAACGGAAACTCTTTGCGGTACGCGTCGATCAACGGAAGCAGCAGCGGCTTCATCACGTTGTCGATCTTGTTCACCACCAGCACGGTCGGCTTGCGGATGCGCGCGAGCTCGGTGAGCACCATGCGGTTGCCCTCGCCCACTTCGACCACCTGGTCTTCGCGCTTGCCCGCGGCCTCGATCAAGAACAGCACGACGTCGGCGTCTTTCGCGGCCTGCAGCGCGAGTTCGACCATGCGCTTGTTCAGCGGGCCC
Organism: Archangiaceae bacterium; assembly: GCA_043753165.1. Classification (GTDB taxonomy): domain Bacteria; phylum Myxococcota; class Myxococcia; order Myxococcales; family Myxococcaceae; genus JAGSPQ01. The sequence continues at coordinate 2,336 of JAYUXE010000587.1, forward strand.
TTCGCGGCGTGAATGCCCGGCGTGTCGAGAAAGGCGACCTGGCCCTGCTCGCGGGTGACGACGCCCAAGATTCTGCTGCGCGTCGTCTGGGGCTTGGGCGAGACGATGGCCAGCTTCTCGCCCACCAGCTTGTTGAGCAGCGTGCTTTTGCCGACGTTGGGCCGGCCGATGAGCGCGGCAAAGCCGCTGCGGTGGGTCATGGAGACTACGGCTTATCCGAGATCTTCAACTTCTTGATCTTGATCTCGGTCTTCGGGCGATCGCCGTCGCCTTTCGGGACGATGTTGGCGATGCGGTCGATGACGTCCTGGCCGCTGACGACTTCGCCGAAGATGGTGTGGCGGTTGTTGAGCCACGGCGTCGGGACCACGGTGATGAAGAACTGCGAGCCGTTGGTGCCCGGGCCGCTGTTCGCCATCGCGAGAATGCCCGGCTTGTCGAACTTGCGGCCGCTGGTGAACTCGTCTTCGAAGCGGAAGCCCGGGCCACCGGTGCCACGGCCCAGGGGGTCGCCACCCTGAATCATGAAGTTGGGAATGCAGCGGTGCAGCACCGTGCCGTCGTACAGCGACTTGTCCTTCATCGCTTCCTGCGTGCCGGGGTGAGTCCACGGCTTCTCGCCCGTCGCGAGCCCGACGAAGTTCTCGACCGTCTTCGGAGCGTCCTTCGCGAACAGCCGCACCACCACGTTGCCTTCGGTGAGCTCGAACGTGGCGTACAGGTCATGCCCCGCGCGGGCCTCTTCCATGATGGACATTTGGGGATCTCGAGAAACGGTTAAGGGGTTGTTACGGCTGGGAATCTGACAGCGTCACATCGGTCAGCACGACGTCGACCTTCGGGCGGTCTGCGCCATCGCGTTCGACCTTCGAGATCTTCTCGACCACGTCGTAGCCCTTCACGACCTCTCCGAAGATGGTGTGCTTGTTGTTGAGGGCCAACGGCATCGAGGTGGTGATGAAGAACTGCGAGCCGTTGGTGTTGGGGCCGGCGTTCGCCATCGCGAGCAGACCGAGCTTGTCGAACTTGCGGCCCGACTGAAACTCGTCTTCGAAGCGGTAGCCGGGGTCGCCGCGGCCCGTGCCGACAGGGTCACCGCCCTGAATCATGAAGTTGTCGATCACGCGGTGGAAGATCGTGCCCCGGTACAGCGGCGCCTTCTGCTTTGCCTGCGTGCCAGGGTGCGTCCATTCCTTCTCGCCCGCGGCCAGGCCGACGAAGTTCGCCACCGTCTTTGGAGCGTCCTTCGCAAACAGCCTCACCACCACGTCGCCCTGGCTCGTCTTGAAGGTCGCGTAGAGGTCGGCGCCGGCCTGCGCCTTCGTCATCCACGCGCCTGTCGCGGGAGCGGCCGTTTCGTTCTTACAGGCGGCCAGCGCGAGCAGCGCAATCGCGAGACGGGCCTTCACTTCGCGGGACCTTTGGGGGCCGCGATCTTCGGGGCCTTGTCGGAGACGACGATCTTCGAGATCTTCACTTCTTTTTCCGGGCGATCCTGCGGGCTGCGCTTCACGTTGCTGATCTTCTCGACCACGTCGTAGCCGCTGATGACTTCGCCGAAGATCGTGTGCTTGTTGTTCAGGCCTTCGGGCTTCGAGGTGGTGATGAAGAACTGCGATCCGTTGGTGCCCGGGCCGGCGTTGGCCATCGCGAGCAGGCCGACCTTGTCGAACTTGCGGCCCGACTGAAACTCGTCGTCGAAGCGGTAGCCGGGGTCGCCCATGCCCGAGCCCAGCGGATCCCCGCCCTGGATCATGAAGTTCGGGATGACGCGGTGGAAGATGACGCCGTCGTACAGCGGCTTCTTCATCGGCTTGCCGTCCTTCGTCCATTCCTTCTCGCCCGTGGCGAGGCCGACGAAGTTGGCGACCGTCTTCGGCGCATCGGCCGAAAAGAGCTTGAGGACGATGTCGCCCTCGCTGGTCTTCATCGTCGCCCAGAGATCTTTTCCCTGGGTGGCGAGGTCGGTGAACTTGGATCCGGCCGCGAGCGCCAGCGAAGGCAGCAGCGCGGTGGTCAGCACGACGAAGGTTTTGGCGTTCATTGGCGGCGAACCTATTTCGCGCCGTCAGCGCCTCCAACGGGTATTTGAGTCTTCAGCATCGCCAGCGTCTTCTGTGCGGCCGCCTGCTCGGCCTCTTTCTTCGACCTGCCCTGGCTGCGGGCGAAG
>JAYUXE010000588.1:0-1805 GCA_043753165.1 Archangiaceae bacterium
AAGCCGTCGAAGGGCGGTGGGTCGAGCCCGGCTCCGACGGGTGGAACCACGGGGCCGTCGGCGCCGGTTCCGACGGGCAAAGGCGCGGGCGTGACGGAAGCCCAGCTGCTCAAGATCATGCCGAACCTCGGGTCGGACAAGGCGCGCCAGTACCTGCCCTTCTTGAATCAGGCGATGGCCGAGCAGGGCATCACCACCGAGCCGCGCAAAGAGATGTTTCTTGCGCAGCTCGCTCACGAGTCGGGCGGCCTTCGCTACATGGAAGAGATCGCGTCGGGCGCGGCGTACGAGGGCCGCAAGGATCTGGGCAACACGCAGCCGGGCGATGGCCGCCGCTACAAGGGCCGGGGGCCGATTCAGTTGACGGGCCGCGCGAACTACCGCGAAGTGGGCAAGGCGCTGGGTCTGGATCTCGAAGGCCACCCGGAAATTGCGGCGCGTCCCGAAGTCGGCTTCCGCATCGCGGCGTACTTCTGGAAGTCGCGCGGCCTCAACGCGCTGGCCGACCAGGGCAACTTCCGTGAAGTCACCCGCCGCATCAACGGTGGCTACAACGGCCTCGCCGACCGCGAGATGTACTGGGCCCGCGCGCGTGCGGCGATCTGAAGCGGCGGGCTAGCTGCGGCGTCGCTGAAAGGTGAGCCGGAAGGTGCTGCCCCCCGTGGAAGGGCAGATGACCTCGACGTCGCCGCCATGCGCGCGCGCGGCGAGCTTCACGAAGGTGAGCCCGAGCCCGCGGTTGCTGGGGCTCTTCGACGCTTGATTGACGGCGACCTCGCCGAACTTTTCGAAGACGGCGCCGCGCAGCTGCTCGGGAATTCCGGGGCCATCGTCTTCGACCTGCACGAAGCACTGCTGATCGTCGCCGCCCTCGCGAAGGGTCAGGTTCTTCGCGTGGCGAAAGGCGTTGTCGATCAGGTTCTCGAGCGCGCGGCGCAGCAGCTCGGGGTCGACTTCGGCAGGCATCGGCACGCCGGCGTCGGCGACCTGAATCGAGCCCCGCCGCGCCTTGGCCGCACCACGGCTGGCCTCGGCGACCTTGTCGAGCAGCGCGCGCACGTCGAGCTCGCGCGCCTTCAGCGGCAGGGTGCCGGTCTCCATTCGGGTGATGTCGAGCAGGTTGAGCAGCATCGACTGCAGCCGTTTCGCCGAGCCGGACATGTCGGCGATGGCTTCTTTCACCTCGGGGTCGGCCGCGATGCCCGGCGACTGGCCCACGAAATCGAGGTTCGCGCGCATGATCGCCTGCGGGTTTTTCAGATCGTGAATCAGCAGGCTCTGCTCTTTCATGCGATCGACCGAACGCGCCACCGACACGTCTTCGATCAGCAGGACGGCGTACGGGTTGCCCTCGACCGTGAACGAGTTGAGCTTGATGTGGACGTCGCGGGGCCGTTTGCGCCCCGCCAGCTTCTCTTCGGCGCGGTTGTAGACGACCACGTTCCCCGCCTGGTCGAGCACGACGACGCCCATGGGAAGGTTCTCGAAGACGTCGAACAGCAGCGGCAGCCCGGGCGCGTTGTCCATGTCCCCAAACGCAAAACCGCCGCCGGGGCAATTCCGAACAATTCACGCGTCAGGACTTCTTGAACGCCCGCTGGACGACGACGAAGAACAGCGGAACGAAGAAGAGGCCGAGCAGCGTGCCGAGGATCATGCCGCCCAGCACCCCGGTGCCGATCGCCTTCTGCGCCCCGGAGCCCGCGCCCGACGCGAGCGCCAGCGGCAGGACGCCGAGGCCGAACGCGAGCGACGTCATCAGAATTGGACGAAGCCGCGAACGGACGGCGGCCAGCGTGCCGTCG
>JAYUXE010000589.1:0-4502 GCA_043753165.1 Archangiaceae bacterium
TCGCGCGCCAGCGGCGGCTGCTGCGTCGCGGTCAGCGGGTAGTCCTTGCAGCCGAACGTCCGCAAGACCGTGCGCGCACGCTTCAAGTTGAAGCGGCCGGCGTTGTTCGAGAGGAAAGCGCGGGTGGTGAGCACGCCGGCAGCGAAGGGGGCGCCAGAGTCGCAGGCGATCTTCGAGCCCGAGTCATCGATGCAGAAGTTTGCGGTGAGAATCTCGGAGTGCGGCAGGCGGTTCTTCGTGAGGTACGCCGCGAGATTTCCGGGCAGCTCGAGGTTCAAGTCGCCCTTCTTCCCGCTGGCCTTGAGCTTGGTCGAGATCCACTCGCGCGCCATCAGCACGAAGCCGTCTTCATGGGTCCACGCGTCGATGATCACCGGCAGCGCGGCGCCCTTCTGCGCGTTGATCAGCGTCACTTCGTCGGACTTCAACGAACGGCCTGCGAGCATCGGCGCGAGGCGGCGCAGGTACGACTCGACCTGTGCGGCGGTCAGCGTGGCGCGCAACGCTTCCAGCGACTTTTCCGGAGCGAGCGCGACGAACACCGGCACGTACGGCGCTGCCGTCGGGTAGTTCGGCTCGGACTTCTTGATCGGCGATTCGACGACCTCGGCGACACAACCCGAGAGAAGAACGGCGAGCGCGAACGCGGCGGCGCGAATCATTGGGCCACCATTTCCATCGACGAGAGCAGCGTGAGACAGCTGGCGCGCCACCGGTTCGCCGTCGGCTCGTCGCTGATCGCCGCGTCCAGCAGCGCGAGGTCTTCAGCGGTCGACGGGCGGCCCCATGCGGCGCGGGCGAACGTGTCGAGGCTGGTGCGCCAGTCGGGGTAGCGCGTCTTCATGCGGGCGTCGTCACAAACCGAAAACAACGCCTGCACCCAGGTCGACATGCGCTGCGCGGACCAGGTGAGGTCGGGCGAGACGTTGGCGCCGAAGTCGTGTGCGCCGAGGTCGAGCTTGCGCGTCTTGAGATCGTTGAACATCGCGTCCGTCGTGGGCAGGCCCGTCACCGCCGAAAGCTTGTTCATTCGAACCTGAAACGGCAGCAGCGCGACGCGATCGGCCGACGGCGTGAACGCGCGGTCGCTGCGAACGCGCGACGGAGGAAGTGGCTCGCCCGGCACGAACACCGTCGTCGGGTCTTTCGGTTTCCCTTCGAGGGGCGTGGAGTTCAGCGGCGAATCGATGAGCCCGTCACAGCCGGCCAGGAGCACCGCCGCGACGAACAAGGCTGAGATTGGGGATTTCCGCATGGCCGAGAACCCGTCAAAGCAATCGAGGCGCCACCCGCTGTTTCCGTTGTCGTTCAGCAGGGTTGGATCAATTCTGAGCGCTGAAGATCTGGAGTGTTTCCCCCACGCCGTGTAGCGGTTTCAGTCAGTAGCCTTCGGCGCCCAGCAGGGCGGCTCCGACGGCGCCGCTGTCATCGCCGTGCGCCGCGAGCGCGACCTTGAGGCCGGCTCTGCTGGCGGCGAGGCTGCGTTCACCGATCGCGTCGCACACGCGTTGAACGAGCCGGGGCGAATGGGTCATCACGCCGCCGCCGAGGACGACGAAGCCGGGGTTGAGAATGGTGACGACGTTGGCGATCGCCAGCGCCAGCGACGACGAAGCGAAGTCCCAGATTTTTTTCGCGTCGGCATTGCCGTGGTGAGCCTGGGTTTCGAGCTCGGACGCGGTGCCTTGCAGGCCCGCTTCTTTCATCCAGGCTTCGAGGTTGGTGCCGCCGGCGTAGGCCTCGAGGCAGCCGTTCTCTCCACAGCCACACGGGCGTCCGCCTTCTGCGACGACCTTGATGTGGCCGAGCTCGCCCGCGACGCCGTGGGCGCCTTCCATCAGTGCGCCGCCGGTGACGATCGCGCTGCCGATGCCGGCTCCGACGAGGACGGTGAAGGTGTGAGATTCGCCGCGGGCGGCTCCGGCTTTGAGCTCACCGAAGGCAGCGGCGTGGGTGTCGTTGACGATCTTGATGGGACGGCCAAGCTCGCGACCGAGCAGTTCTCCCAGCGGAACGTCGTGCCACCCCAGCGTGGGCGAGAGGACGATTTCGCTGCCGTTCAACGTGCCGGCGGCACCGATGGCGCAGGGAAGTGGGGTGGTGGCGCCGGCCTGCTTGCTGACCCTGTTCATCAGCAACGCAAGCGCGGTGACCACAGCAGCGGGCGAACGGTCGCCGTGCTGCTGGCTCATCGACGCGACGACGCGGCCGGTGTTTCGGTCGATGACCACCGCGCGCATGTTCGCGCTGCCGAGGTCGACGCCGAGCGCGAGCCGCAGCTTGTCGCGCTCGAGATACGCCGACTGCAACGGGCCTTTCGGCGCATCACTCGGCCACTGCAGCGCTCCAGGTTGTTGGCGGTCGGACACGGTGCCGAACTTACGCCCAATCGCGCAGGCGAACGCCGCCAATCACGCCGGGGCTCATCGACGAGCTGTTGGCTTTGCCCGACGACGAGAGCCGCTGCGGGACGTGGTGAGCAGGGGCGCGCACCGCCCCCCTCAGAGCTGCGTTACTCCTTCGACGTTTCGATCACGGTGGTGAGCACGGGGTTGCTGGAAGGCGTGGTCGGCGTGGCGTTCTTCTCGGACGTGACGGTGACGGTGAAGTCCTTGAAGGGCGTGACGGTCTCGAGGAGCCCTTCGCGGTTGTCGGTGAGCTGAATCTGGCCGACGTTCTGCGCAGGGCCGCCGTCCTTGGGCTGCACCCACGCGACGTAGACGGTGCCGCCCGGCGTCACCTGCTCCGCGGGAGCGAGATGCCGAATCGAGATCTTCAGCAGCGTGTTGCCGTTGTCCCCTTTCGAGACCTTCACCTGGCCTTCGGCGCCGAGAACCTGCGGGCCGGGCTTCATTGCGGCCTGGGTGGCGCACGCGGTGAGGAAGAACGAGACGACGACGGTCAGGAGGATTTTGGCTTTGGTCATGACCGCCTCTTTAGTTCAGTGGCCATCCCGTGTCAGGGGAGACTGCAGCCAGCATCCGGAAACCGCTTGATGAGCTTGGGCAGTTCCGTCTCACACGACCGGGTGCAGAGCTCGGCGAAGCTGCGCTCACCCGACCAGCAAGCTCCGCGCTTTCCAAAGGTGGGGTCGAGGGTTCCCGGAGTGTCCCAGGTGCGATTGAAGCACTCGAGGTACTTGACGCAGCCCGCTGACGGCTCGAGGCAGCCGCCCAGGCAGACGCGATCTGCTTCGAGGTCCCCGCACCCGGCGAGAACCAGCCCGAACGCGATGATGAAAGTTCGCACGCACCGAACAGTGCCAGCACCCCGCGCGCGAAGGGATTCGCGTTTCGAGGCCGCCCGAATCACGCGAGATGGCCGGGAATCTTCGCCGCCTGCTTCACCCATTTCGTGAACTGCGCCGCGTCGAACTTGTCGTCTTCGTAGACATCGAGGTACCGCACTTCGTTGCTCTTGCTCTGACCCGGCGGCACGGGCTTCAGCATCGCGCCCTTGAAGAACGCGACCTTCACGTACTTGTTGAAGACGTGAAAGTTCACGAACTACCCCTGCCCTTCGAAGCCGTAGAACGGCGAGTTCCACTTCACCGCCTTCTGCACCTTCGGCACGGCTTTCACGATCAACGCGTCGAACTTCTTCGCAACCGCACCGCGCCAGCCGGGAATCGCGTCGAGGTACGCCTGCACCGGCGCATCGCCCTCTGCCATCGCGATTTGCGGGTTTCCTTGAGACAACAGCTTCACGGGCTTCTTTTTCAAGGTTGGCATGGGCCGAAGATACCCGAGCCGAAACGAACCCTCTGCGGATGACCGGCGCGCGGGCGGTCAGTGCTCGGAAAACTGGCAGGAATTGACCCCAACAGCAGACGTGCTGAAGCGCACTTCACGAAGATCGCCGTGCCTGTAGTCGACCCGTGCTCGAATTCATGCAGAACGGCGCGGCCACCCTCAAGCCTCTTCTCGACAGCATCGGAGAAGCTGCGCTCGTGGTCGATACTGCGGCACGCTCACCAACCATCTGGTTATCTCATGAAGCCTTTCAATGACCGCGAGCTACGAACGGCAATCGAAGTTGCGCTTCACAAGCATGACCTCGAATCGCAAAGCAAGGCGCGCGAACGATGGTTTGCAACCACCCTGCGTTCAATTGGCGACGCGGTGATCGCCACCGACCCGAACGAGGTCATCACGTTCATGAACAGCGTCGCCGAGAAGCTGACTGGCTGGGGCCAGGAAGCCCTCGGAAAGCCACTGGCGGAAGTCTTTCGACTGGTTGACAAGACGGGGGCACCCGTACGTCATCTCGAACGTCGCCGTCAGCCGCGAATCCCTGTCGCATTTCGGGGGCCTGCTGCGGGGCCTTCATGTTGCCGAAGACCCGTCAGAGACGGTCACCGAGATGCTCGCACACCTGGCCGATCTCGAAGAGGCGATGCCCACGACGGCGCCGAACGCGTTCGGAAGATTGTTCTGGCGATGAAGCAGTTCGTTCGCGCCGAGCCGTCAGGCGATCGGCGACGGCCGCGCCGACAGGAATGA
>JAYUXE010000590.1:0-1803 GCA_043753165.1 Archangiaceae bacterium
CGCGACGACACGGTGTCGAACAGCGTCGGCTTTGACGAGGTCGAGAAGATCTTCGCGGTGGGGGATGACGCAAGTGTCGAGAAACTCAGCCAGATTTCATGGGCAAGTCTTGCCGATGGGTCGCACGTCAGCTAAAACGTGTGCGATTCTTGGAGGTTGCACGATCTGTGGATAAGATTGCCGCAAAACCCGAGTCGTATCCAACTGTTCGGGGGGTCCTGATGCTCAAGTCCGATCTGGTCAATGTGCTGGTGACGAAGCGGGGCGTGACGCAGAAGCAAGCGGAAGCCACGATCGAAACCATTTTCGAAGCGATGAAGGAAGCCCTGGTGCGCGGCGAGAACATCGAGATCCGCGGGCTTGGCGCCTTTCACGTGAAGCACTACCCCGGCTACCAGGGCCGAAACCCGAAGACGGGCGAGGTGATCCCCGTGAAGCCGAAGCGCGGCCTGCTGTTCCGCGCTGGCAAAGAGCTGAAGGATCGCGTGAATCGCCCGGAAGATGCGGCGGGCGGCGCGCCGAACCCTTCTGACGGAAACCAGTAGCGTCTTTAGCGGGCTGCCGGAACCAGCCGGCCGACCGGGCGAATCTGCAGGTCGGTGTCGAGCTCGGCGAAGGTCAGCACCGCGACCTCCGGAAACGCGCCTTCGACGAGGCGCCGCAACACCCGCCGCACATCCGGTGAGGCGAGCAGAATCGCCCGCCCGTGCGCGGCGATTCGCTTCACACCTTCGACAATCGCTCGCGCATCCTGGGGCTCGATCGCTACCTGGGGCCCCGCGTTGCGCAGCGTCTCTTCAATCGCCGGGTCGACGAGGAAGGCGTACAGCGGCCCGCTGGGCGCGTACTGGTGGCTGATCTGCCGGTGCAGCGCCTGGCGGCACTTCTCGGCCAGCGCATTCGCATCGCCTTCCGTCGACGGGGCCACCAGCGCATCGAGAATCGCCCGCATGTTGCGAATGCTGACCTGCTCGCGAAGCAGCTTCTTGAGTACGTCGGTCAGCAGCGGCAGCGGCACCTTCGTCAGCGCTTCTTTCGCGAGCGCCGGCGCCTGCGCCTCGACCCCTTCGAGAAGCACCTGCACTTCCTGCACGCCGAGCAGCGCGCTCGCCCGCTTTCGCAGCAGCGCGCTGAGGTGATCGCAGATCAGCTGCCGCGCGGTGCGAACCTGCACCTGTGCGAGCTCGAGCTGCGTGCGAAGCGACGGGTCGACGGCCGAAATCGACTTGCCCGTGGCGGGCTCGGTGGACGGCTCGACTTCGAAGCCGAGGAACCCGATGTCGACAGGCGCCGCGAGGGCGAACGCCTTTTCGGGGTTCACTTCGCCCCGGCCACACGGCACTTCGTCGATCAAGAACGAGTAGGCGTTCGAGCCGATGGGAGCGCCCGTGCGCACACGGATGCCCGGCAACCGCACACCGAGCTCCTGAAAGATGCGTTCGCGAACCCAGGTCAGCTCGTCGCGCACGAACGCGCCACCGTCTTCGGTCGTCAGCACCGAGAGCTCGGGCGAAAGGTCGAGCATCAGCGGCGAAACTCCGACGGGCGGATCCAGGCCTTCCACCGGCTCAGGCGCCACCGGCGCGGCCGCTTTTTCAGCTGCCAATTGGGCGTCGACTTCCTGCCCCTTCTTCAGCCCGTAGCCGATCGTCGCCAGCACGGCTGCGATCACCACGAAGGTCAGGTGCGGCATGCCCGGCATCGCCGCAAGGGCCAGACACAGGCCAGCCACCACGAACAACGCCTTCCACTGCCCGAAGAACTGCGAGCCGATTTCCGAGCCCAGCGAGGCTTCATCGTTTT
>JAYUXE010000591.1:0-4497 GCA_043753165.1 Archangiaceae bacterium
CGGTAGAAACCAGCGTCGTGAAGCAGCTGCTTGAGCTCACGAACTTCGGGGCCGCGGGCACCGGGTCCAATCTGCGAAACGGAAGAAGACGCAGGCGAATTTGAAGGGCGATTGACAGTGGGCATGACGCAATTCTCTCTCGTCCGTTCGAGGAAGTTTCCGTGGTCGCCGGCCAAGGTGGTCGATTGCGCTTCAAGCGCTTTTTTCAGAGGGCGTCAGGCGTGACACGCGACGAAGTCGTCGAGGTGTTTTTCGAGGAAATCGTCGAGGTCCAACGGGCGGCACGTCTTGCCCGACAGCGAGTCCTGGTGAAGCAGCCCGAGGACAATCGGCGAGAGAAGCTGAAGGGCCGCGAAGCGTTCGTTGCAGGGCGCCATCTCTGCGCGCTGAATGTGGGCAGCAAGCCTCTGTTCCAGCGACTGCAGCAGGGGCTCGAGAATCGAGTTGATGTAGCTGGGCCCCAGCGCGCTTTCGGCAAGCCCGGCCGCGAGGCTGCGGGCCTCGATGTTCCCCACGCCATGCGTAAACCACGCTTCGCGCAGTCCCCCGATGTACTGCGCCAGTGACCGGCGCAGGTTCGAGTCGGTGGGAATCGACGCCATCGCGAGAAACGGGGCGGCATCGATGCGCTGGCTCTCGAGCACCGCGCGAAGGACGCCCGCCCGATCGTGAAAATAGTGTTTCAACGTCGAGACGGTCGTCCCGCCCGCCACCGCGAGCTCGCGCAGGCTCACCCGGGAACCCCGGTCTGAAAAGACCGTGGGGCGCACCTTCCGGGCCAGGGCCCATCGCCGCACCTCGAAATCCCCGTTCTTCGCCCCCAGGGTTCGCGCCATGCGAAACAATAACGTTGCCCATTCGTAATAAACAATATGAACGATTCAGGTGCGACGACCACGGGCCTGCCCTTATTGGTTGTCTCAATCGTGTGTATTTATTCCCGCCTGTGGCCCCGATGATGAACCCAGCGCAGCCATTGACCGGACGCGCGGGCTTCTTCGGCCGGTGGCGAACGATGGCGGGCATCGCGCTGAAGATGATGTTCCACGAGAAGCTCAAGCTCGCGGGCACGCTGTTCGGGGTGGTGTTTGCGGTGGTGCTCGGCAACTTCCAGTCAGGCACGTTCCTCGCGCTGCTCGGGAAGAACCGGATGTTCGTCGAGAACGCAGCGGTCGACATCTGGGTCACTGCGCCCGGCACGCGGCAGTTTCAGGGCGGGACGCCGCTGACCGACGCCCAGCTGAATCGAGCACGCGCGACGGAAGGCGTGGCGTGGGCCGAGCCGCTGGTGCTGCAGACCGCGCAGGTCCAGCTGCCCAATGGCGGCTCAGAGCCCATCTCGTTGGTCGGGGCCCGGGCGCCCAGGTACGTCGGCGGCCCGTGGAACCTCGTTCGAGGCGCGACGGTGGACCTCGACCAGCCGAACGCGATGTTCTTCGAAGATGCCGAGCGCGAAAAGATGGGCGGCCTCAACCTGGGGTCGCTGCGCGAGGTCTCGGGCCACAAGGTGCAGGTGGTCGGGTTCACCTGGGGGCTGCTCCCGTTCGCTCCGGCCTATGCGTTCGCCGAACAGGGGTTGGCGCGCGAGATTCTGAAGGTCCGGCCCGATGAGCACACGTTCTTGATGGTCGGCGTCTCGCCAGGCGCGGATGCGATCGCGGTGCGGAAACGGCTGCAGCTCGAGCTGCCCGACACCCGGGTGATGACCCGTGACGAGTACCTGAATGAGATCCTCGTCTACATCATCACCGGCACTCAGATTGGCTTGAGCTTCGGCATCTCGACCTTCATGGGGCTGCTGGTCGGGCTGATCACCGTCGCGCTCTCGATGTTCTCGTCGGTGATCGACAACATGCGCCAGTTCGGGACGCTGAAGGCCATCGGTTCGACGAACACCGACCTCGCCCGGCTGCTGTTGGTGCAGGCGGTGCTCTACGGGTTGATTGGGACGCTCGTTGGGCTCGGCATGGTCAGCGGCATGGTGTCCGGCATGAGAAACCCGCAGCTGACCCCGGTGCTGCCCATCGAGGCGTTTGGCATTTCGGTCGTCGTGATGGTGGGCGTCTGCATTCTGGCGTCGGTGCTCGCGTTGCTGCGGTTGCGGAAGCTCGAGCCCGCGATGGTGTTCCGATGATGGCGCCAGCGATCGAGCTGAAGCAGCTGACCAAGGTCTATGGCGAAGGCGCGCTGGCGCTGCAGGTGCTCAAAGGCATCGACCTGACGGTGCCGCAGGGCGAGTTCATGATGCTGGTGGGGCCTTCGGGCAGCGGGAAGACGACGCTGCTGTCGATTCTCGGCTGCGTGCTGTCGCCGACGGGCGGCGAGGGCCGCCTGTTCGGCCAGCCCCTGCACGGCCGCAAAGAGCGCGACCTGCCCGCGATGCGGCTCGCGTACATCGGCTTCATTTTTCAAGGGCACAACCTGATGCCCGCGCTCACCGCCGAACAGAACGTTGCCTTCCCGCTCGAGCTGCGGGGGTATGGCCGCCGGGCCGCTTTGACGGAAGCGCGCGAGACGCTGGACGCGGTGGGCCTGGCCGACAAGTTTCAGCGCCGGCCCGACGAGCTTTCAGGCGGTCAGCGGCAGCGCGTCGCGGTCGCACGCGCGGTCGCCGGGAAGCCGCCGCTGATTCTCGCCGACGAGCCGACTGCCAGCCTCGACGCCGAGTCCGGGGCGCAGGTCAGCTCGCTGTTGAAGAAGCTGGCAGTCGAGCGCGGCCACACGGTGATGGTGGTCACCCACGACAACCGAATCTTCCACCTCGCAGACCGCATCGTGAACATCGAAGACGGGCAGCTGACGAAAGGAGCCGCATGAACACACTTCGCAAGCGCGCAGGGCTGGTGGTCTTCTTTTTGGCGCTCGGCACGTGCGGCGCGCAGATCGTCAAGACGACGACTGCACCGCCCGCGACGGCGCCGCTCGCCGCCGACGCGGTGAAGGCCGAACGCACTGCCGTTTCGCGCACTGGCGGCACGGACGTCACCGCAGCGCTGCCCGACGCCAAAGACCGCGTCGGTGGCAACGGCGTCGTCGAGCCCGCCGACCGCGAGACCCGCGTCGCGGCGCAGGTGGGCGCGGTCGTGCGGCGCGTGCTGGTCGAGGAAGGCGAGTGGGTCGAGCAGGGCGCGCTGATGGTGCAACTGGCGAACGAGAGCGAGCTGGCGAGCCTCCAGGCCGCCGAGGCCGACCTCGCCGCCGAGAAGGCAAACCTGGCGCGCACCCAGAAGGGCTTGCGCGTCGAAGACCGCGAGGCGGTGGCGGCCGAGAGCCAGGTCGCGCAATCGCGTTCCGAGCTTTCATCGAGCGTGCTCGCACGCACCGAGCAACTGGCGAGGTCCGGGGCCGTGGCGGCCGACGAGCTCGACCGGGCGCGGCGCCAGGCGCAGGCAGACCAGGCCGGCTTCAAGGCCACCGCGGCGAGGCTTCGGGCGGCCGAGGCGGGTTCACGCGTCGAGGACACGGCCTTCGCGCGCGCGCGCGTCCTTGCCGCCGAGGCGCGGGTGGCCCAGGCACAGGCTTCTCTCGAACGTCTGGCCGTGAAGGCCCCGGCCGCCGGCGAGGTGTTGCAGGTGAAGGTGCGCGAGGGCGAGCTCTACAACGTGCAGGGTTCGCCCGAGCCGCTGCTGATTATGGGCGACACCCGTTCGCTTCGGGTTCGGATGGACGTCGACGAACGCGACGTCGCGCGGGTGACCCGGGGCGCAGCGGCTTACGTGACCGCGGATGCGTTCGGGACGCGGCGGTTTACGGGGACAGTGGTGGAAATCGGCCGGCGGTTCGGGCGCAAAAACATCCGTACCGATGACCCCATCGAGAAGAACGACACCAAAATCATCGAGGTGGTGATTGCCCTCGACGGCAAAGTTCCACTGGTACCGGGGCAACGCGTGATGAGCCTCGTGGCGGCGCAGGCCCCGTGAGCGTTCACAGCACCGAAAGGACGCTGTTCACCGCGCCCATCAGCAGCAGACAGACGACCAGGGTGCCTCCGACGATGACCGTCTTCGGGTAGCTGTCGACCACGCCGGCCGTCTCGTAGAGCATGCGCTTGGCCATCGTGCGCGTACATTGCACGCGCAGGCGCCCCTGGATGATGCGCTGCAGCTCGACGATCATCTCTCGCGCCGAGGCCCACCGCGCCGTCGGTTCTTTTTGAAAGCCCTTGTTCACGAACCAGCCGAGCTCGGCGGGCACGTAGGTCTGTACCTTTGCTTTGTCGAGCCCCTGGGTCGAAGGGATGACCGTCTTGACGCCTTCGAGAATCTCAGCCAGCGACTGCCGCCCGTCGAGGTAGTGCGTCAGGTAGAGCAGCTCGTGAAACAGCACGGTCAGGCTGTACACATCGCTGCGCGCGTCGATGGTCTCGTTGGCGCCCAGCGCCTGCTCGGGCGACATGTACAGCGGGGTCCCCATCACCATGCCGGCCATCGTCTGCAGGCCCGAGGCTTCGCGCGGGGTGGGCGGTTCCGCAGGCTCGAGGCGGGGGCTGGGTGA
>JAYUXE010000592.1:0-1802 GCA_043753165.1 Archangiaceae bacterium
CCTGCCACGACGGCACGGTTCGAGAGCACCCGGCTGTGCAGCCATTCGCCATCGACCCTCGAGGCGAGCGCGCGCGTCACCGACACGTCCGTCGCCATCGTGTGGCCCGTGGTCCGGTTCAACCGCGTGGTCTGCAGGTACGCGCACGGCTTCCCGACCGGGCAGCCAATCTTCGTCGGAAACACGCCGTAGAACTTGTCGGTCGCGGCGAAGGTCTTGCCGGGCATGCCGCGGTAGGCCGCGATGACTTTCAGCGGACGCGTGTCGTACTGGTTTTCTTTCGGGCCGAGGCGGCCCTCGAGCACGAGCTCGAAGTCGGGCGCGCCGGCGACCTGCGCCTGCTCGTCGTTGCCCAGCGTCGAGCCGCTGAAGTCGAAGCCGCTCACGTAGCGTTCCTGCATCGTGCTGTTGACGTCCTTGACCCAGTAGCCGCCACACAGCGGCGAGACGCACCGGCGCTGGTCCCGCCGCGCAATCAAGAAGGTGTCTTGCGTCGACGTGAGCTCGAGGCTGTCATCGCCCAGCGCCCCGTCACCCTGGTCGACTTCGCCCAACGACACTCCGCAGCCCAGGGACACGACCGACAGCATCAGCAGCAGGTTTCGCATGGTGGGGACATGTGCGACAGAAGCCCACCTCAAGTCAAGACCCCTCAAAACGAACAGGGCCCGAACCCGTGAAGGTCCGAGCCCTGTCGATGGTGCGGTGAAGACGCGAACTACTTCTTCGCGGGGGCCGGCGCCGGCTTCGCGGCTTCGGCAGGGGCCGCGGCAGGAGCGGCAGCTTCGTCGGCCTTCTTCTCTCCCGCCGGAGCGACCGCGGCGTCGCCCTTCTTGGCCTTCTTCGCCGACTTCGCGGCCGGCTTGGCTTCGGCGGCGGGCGCGGGGTCTGCGGCAAATGCGTTGAGGGCGAAAATCGACAGCGCGACAGTGAGGAGCTTCTTCATGGTGATTCTCCGTGTTCGGTTTGTGACGGGTGGCCCGCGGTGATGCGGTGCACGGGGCCTTCGCAGCCCATGTGCCAGTCGCAGACGGCTGAATTTGCGTGGCGGCTCGAACGTCGGTGGGGAGCACGTCCCCAACTCGCCGGGGGCAGGTGTTGCCGGGTTCCCCAGTTTCAACCTAGGAAACGACTCGATGGCTCGTCCCCCCTCGCGGCTTCCCATTCGCGGGCTTCGGCTCGGGTTCCTGGTGGTGGTGACGCTGCTGACGAGCAGCGCGGGCTTCATCCTCTTCAACGCGCAGCGCACGAACCAACGCACCGACTCGCTGGTCGCCGCCTCGCTGGAACGCGAACGGTTGATTGGCCTGCTGCGCCTCGACGCGAACCTCTTGTCGCAGGCCGCGAATGACCACATCAGCGCCACCACCGACGAAGAACGGCAGAGCGCCGACGAAGCGATGGACGTCATCCTCGGTGAAATCCAATCGTCGTCGAGCCGCTACACCGCCGACCTTCCGCGCGCGGAGGTCGCCACCTGGCTCAAGCTCAAAGAGACGAGCGAGAAGCTGGTCAAGACCGTCGGCGTGACGGTGAAGTATTCGAACCGCAAGGAAGCCGAGCGCGCGCGCAAGCACCTCGAAGAAGAAGTGAAGCCGATCAACTTCGACCTCGACGAGCTCGCCAACGGCCTCGCGCGCCAGAACGCGGAAGAGACGCAGAAGCTGCTGCACAACCTGCAGGACCTTCGCCTCCGCGCGACGCAGGCGGCCGTCGCGGTCGTCGGGCTCGCCGTGCTCCTCTCGGTGCTCGTCGCGCTGCAGGTGACGCGATTGCTCAAGCGCCAGGAGACCACCATCTCG
>JAYUXE010000593.1:0-4489 GCA_043753165.1 Archangiaceae bacterium
TTCGGCCGTGCGTTCGACGACGGGCAGCATGCTGTTGCGCCCGTACAGCGACGCGACCGTGTCGATGAACACGATCTCGTCGATGCCCGCTTCGGCGTACCGGGCTGCGAGCTCTTCCGGCTGCCCCACGACGCGAAGCCCTTCGAGGTGCATGCCGCGGACGACGTTGTCGCCCTTCACGTCGAGGCGGGCGATGAGACGACGGGTCACTACTGAACCCGGTGCTTCAACACCCACTCGCCGTCTTTCTTGTCCCACAGGTGCGGCGACCGGTTCTTGTCGATCGCCTCCCAGAATTCCTTCTCGGTGATGCCTGCGAACTCGAGGAAGTCGGGGAAGTATTTCTTCGGGAACTCACCGTCGAACTTGTGCATCAACGCGACCGCTTCCTCGCGCGTGATGTGCCCGTCGCGAATTTCGTGCGCCGCGTCGTTCATCGCGCGGCCCTGCCCGAACTTCACGAACATCGTGTAGTAGTGAAAACCGTCGCAACGGTCGTCGAGGCTGGCGTAGCGCGAGTACGTGCCTTCCGACCGTTCGGGGTTCGGTTCGAAGCCGCAGTTCTCGACCGAGTAGTAGTAGTTTTCCTGCGGCGCCCACCGATGGTAGTAGCTCATGTAGTGGATCTCGAGCCGCCCCTTCTCGGCCTCGGCCGTAGGCGTCGGCAGGTAGGGGATGAGGTCGTTTGGCGTGATGCCGTACTTGCCGAGCTCGTCCTGGTGCACACCGCCGTAAAAGAACTTCTGCCCCGGCTGACTCGTGTAGTGCTTCGGGCTCATCAGCGGTGACTCGGTCTCCGAGATCTTGTTGTGGTACTCGGCCTGGTTCTCTCCGTACATGATCAGCTGCACGTCGTTCTGCAGGGCGATGCGGGGGGCCAGCACCTTCTGCCCGATGATGAACGGCTGAAACGGGTTCAGCAGGTTCAGGAAGGCGAGCCGCGTCATGATCGCGTGCACCTTCGGGTTCGGCGTGTACAGGATGTTGTCAAAGCCGCCCCTGCGCAGCCACGCCTGGAAGTTCTTCCAGCCGATGTCCGTGTAGATGTGCGGCGCCCACGTCACCGTCAGCGGGTTCATGCCGTACTTGTGCTTGAGCACGTGCGACACGTAGGCGCTGTCTTTTCCGCCGCTGCCCGGGACGACGACGTCGAACTTGCCGTCGCTGCGGCGGTGCTTGTCGAGCAACGTCACGAGCTTCTGCTCGCGCGCGGCCCAATCAATCTTCGGCTTCACTTCCAGGCCGTACTTGCACGCGTCGCAGATTCCGTTGTCGCCGAACGACACCGTCTCGATCTTGCTGGACGACTTCACGAACTCGACCGACGTCGAGGGGCGCTGGTTGGACATCACGCAGCGGCTGCAGAAAACGACCTTCTCTGGAAGGCCATGAAGCACCTGATTCTTCGTCTCACTCATGGGGCCCTCTTATCGGCAGCAGCTTTCGCGAGGCAAGGCACGCGTCTGCCTGGGTGCCCAATCACCGGGGCCGGATTCAATCTAGGCACTGGGGAATGAACGAAATAGGGTCCGCCCCCTCGTGACCACCACTGCACCCAAGACGGCAGCACTCATCGGACTCGGCCCCCACGGCAAGCGGGTCGCCGGCGTCCTTCTCAACATGCCGGGCATTCAACTCAAGGCGGTCGTCGACAGCCGCGACGAAGCGCTCGCCTGGCCCGACATTCCTGCCAGCGTGGCGAAGCTCAAGACCGCGGAGGCGCTGTTCGCCAACGGCGCGCCTGAGGTCGTCTGCATCGTCACCAACGGCCCATCGCACGCGAAGCTCGCCATCGATGCGATGAACGCGGGCGCACGGTACCTGATGGTCGAGAAGCCGTTCGCCTGCTCGCTGGAAGAATGCGACGAGGTGATGAAGGTCGCCGCTGCCACGGGCACCCGCGTCGCTGTCGACCAGTCGTGCCGGCACGCCGTCATCTATCGCTGGCTGCGCGACCAGATCGCGTCGGGCCGCTGGGGTGAGCCGCGCGCGTTCTGGATGCAGCGCCAGGGAATCGGCCTCGGCTGCAACGGGATCCACTCGATCGACCTCGCGCGGTTCCTGTCGGGCCGTGACGTCACGCGCGTGTCCGGGTGGATTGACGACCCGATCAAGAAGAACCCGCGCGGTGAGCAGTTCATCGACCCGGGCGGGATGGTCGTGATGGAGATGGGGAAGAACTTTCGCACTGTCGTCACGCAGATCGAAGACGGCGCTGGCCCTGTGTCGCTCGAGCTCGACCTCACTGCGGCGCGTGTGTTCATCGACGAACGCTCGGGCAGCATCGACGTCATCGAGCGCGATCTTTCCGTCATTCCTGGCCCCGGCCGACCGGCAAAGTTCACCAAGGGCGTGGTGCCCGAGAGCGCGGCGAAGTACCCGGACATGGCGCCCAGCATTCAGGGCGTGCTCGACGAGCTCATCGGCGGTGGCGCGATGGACTGCGACGCGAGCCATGGCCGCGCCGCGGTGGAAGTGCTGGTGGCTGCGTACCTGTCTGGAGCCGATGGCAATCGCCCGGTTCAACTGCCGTTGACCTCGAAGGAGAGCCGCGCCAAGTGGCTGCCGATCACATGAAGAAAGTCGCGTTGGTCGGATATGGGAAGTTCGCTCCGAAGCACCTGGACGTGTTGCGCGCGTTGGACGTCGACCTCGTCGGCGCCTGCAATCGCAGCGAAGCGGGCCGGAAGAAGGCCACCGAGGAAGGGAAGATCGCGCGGACGTACGCGACGATTGGCGAGCTGATCGCAAAAGAGAAGCCTGATGGGATTCTCTGCACCGCTTCCGTCGACGGCATCTTCCCCGCGGCGAAGGAGATCATCGCCAGCGGCATTCCATCGATGCTCGAGAAGCCGCCGGGCACGACGCTGGCCGAGTACGAAGAGCTCTGCGTTCTGGCGAAGAAGCACGACACGCCCGTGATGGTCGCGTTCAACCGCCGCCACTACTCGGTGGTGAAGAAGGCGATCGAGGACATGGGTGGCGTCGACAAGGTCACCGGCGTGTTCATCGATTGGACGGAAGACCCGCAGCACCTGCTGAACACGGGCCACACCCGGAACCAGGTCGAGCGGATGATCTTCGGCAACTCGATTCACGGCATCGACCTGCTGACGTGGTTCTCGGGGCCGATTCCGAAGCCGCAGGTGGTGGCCCGTGACCTGGGCGGTGAATCTTTCCGCTGGGTCATGGCCCTACAGGGGGTGTCCGAAAGCGGTGCGATCGCTTCCTTCCGTTCGACCTGGGATTCGCCGGGACGTTGGCGGGTCGAGGTGACGAGCAAAGATCGCCGGTACCTGTTCGCTCCGCTGGAGACCTGCAAGGTCACGCAGCGCGGAACCAAAGAGGAAAGGGTGCTCGAGCCGGACCCGATCGACGCGAGCTTCAAAGCCGGGCTGCACTCGCAGGCGCGCGCGTTCCTCGAGATGATCGACACGCGAAAGGCACCGGTGGGCGCGTCGCTCGAGTCAGGCCGGCCGAGCATGGCGCTTGCGGAGCAGCTGACGAACGCGGTGCTGTCGGCCTCGGCCCGATAGCGCAATGGACGGCGTGGCTGCCCCGGGCCTGAGAAGCCTCTTCAATGCAGTGACGGGGCGCGGCGGCTCGGGGTTGCTCGCGAAGCGCGAGTACCACCGGCAGCGGGAAGCAGCGGAATCACAGGCGCGCGCCACGGCCGACTGGTTTCGGGCGAACCGATGTCCCTGTTGTGGAGCCTCCGTCGAGGCGACCTTGACGACGCCGCAGGGCGCCCGTTTCGCTCAATGCCCGGACGATGGCACGGTGTTCGCGCAGCCGGTGCCGACGCCCGAGGCGCTGAACTGGCTTCAGAATCACCCATCGCAGAGCTGGCCGTTTCTTCGCGGTGTGCGGCGAGAGCGTGTGTTTGTCGTCCCGCAGGTGGACGAGTTGGCTGCGCTCGAACGGCTGCTGCCTGCGAACGGCGCCCGAGGGAGAAAGCTCCTCGACGTCGGCTGCGGTGCGGGCGGGTTTCTGCTGGCCGCTCGCGATCGCTACGAGGCGCGTGGCGTTGATGTTCATCTCGAGGCAGTGGCGGCCGCGCGTTCGAATGGGCTCTCGGTCGAGGTCGCAGCGGCAGAGGAGTTTCAGACCGACGAGCGCTACGACATCGTCGCGCTGATCTGCGTGCTGGAGCACAGCGCAGATCCATCGAAGATGTTGGACGCGTGCCGAGGTTTGCTTGCGCCGGGCGGGTGCGTTTACGTGGTGACGCCGAACATCGGGTCGGCCAGCTTCGGCCATCTCGGCGCGCGGCACTCACACCTGAGCAGCTTGCTGAATCTGAGCCTCTTCACCTTCAGCGGCCTCGAGTCATTGAGCCGGCGGTGCGGCTTCGAAGTGGTGGCGCACGAAGAGTCGGGCGGACGAGACCTGAGCCTGTCGGATCTCGTCTTCTTCAGGCTCGCGCAGCCTGCGTTCAGGCACCGGATGACGTTCTACCGACCCCGGCTCCACCACGCGTTCGAGACGG
>JAYUXE010000594.1:0-1796 GCA_043753165.1 Archangiaceae bacterium
GCGCCGCCTGGCCCCGAGAACCCGTACCCCAACGGCCCGTCGATGACCTACTTCCCGGTGCCGTTCTTTCACACCACGCACGGCGTCTCGTTGCTGGTAGACACCACCTTCCGCAGCGAGGTGTTCTTCGGCACCGCAGCCGAACCTGCGGACACCTGGCGCATCGCGGTCGACGACGTGGCGGTGGGCCTGGTGCTGTTCGTGCGCGATGAGCCGCTGGACGCGATCGACGACTACACCGCGATCACGGGTCGCCCGCCGATTCCTGCGCCGTGGGCCTTCGGGCCGCGCCGGCGCATCAACCAGAGCGGGGTGGTCGACGGCAAGCCCGAGTGGCAGGCGATGCGCGACCGTTCGCTGCCGCTGACCACCGTCGACGACGCGATGCACGCGCTGCCTTCGGTGAGCCAGCTGGGCAATGAGCCTGCGTTCATCGCGTGGACGACGCTGCTGCACAGCAAGGGCTTCAAGGTGATGAACTACAACAACCCGTACGTCTCGCAGTCGGCGCCCAACAGTGCGGCCGACTACGCGTACGGCGCCGACGCGGGCTTCTTCGAGATGTTTCCCGACGGTGGGCCCGCGACGACCTTCTTCCTTTCGGGCGGCGCGCAGACGGTGTCGGCGATCGATTTGACGAATCCCGCGGCGGTGACGTGGTTCAAGGCGCTGCTGAAGCGCTCGCTGGACCTCGGCTACGACGGGTGGATGCACGACTTCGGCGAATACGTGCCGCGCACGTCGCGCTTCCACGACGGCAGGCTCGGCACCGCGGTGCACAACGAGTACCCCGTGCTGTCGGCGAAGGCCGCGTTCGAGCTGCTGCAGGCCGAACGTCCGGGCGACGCGATGTTCTTCGCGCGATCGGGTTACACGGGAAGCCAGGCGTACCTGTTCGAGAACTGGGGCGGAGACCCCGAGGCGAGCTTCGACAACACCGAAGGCCTGCCCGCGATGCTGCGCGGCGGCTTGAACCTGGGGATGTCGGGCGTGCCGTACTGGAGCAGCGACATCGGCGGCTACAAATGCATCACCGACGCGCCGCACGACAAAGAGATGTTGGTGCGCTGGTACCAGATGTCGGCGCTGTCTCCGATGATGCATGACGAAGACGCGTGCTCGAACCCCATCGGCGGCAATCGCAAGAAGGCGACGCTGTGGGACGACACGCAGACGCAGGACATCTGGCGGACTTCGGCGGGCCTTCATACGCGGCTCGCGCCCTACCTTCGGGCCCTCGCGGTCGACGCGCACGCGCGGGGCCGGCCGCTGACGATTCACCCGGTGCTGCGGTACCCGAAGCTCGCCGAGGCGTGGGCGGTGGAAGATTCGTTCTTTCTCGGGCCGTCGATCTACGCGGCCCCCGTCGTGCGGCGCGGCGTGACGACGCGAAAGGTGTGGCTGCCGCCGGGGCGGTTCGTCGAGTGGACGGAAAGAACCGTGCACACCGGGCCGGGGATGGTCGAGGTCCCGGCTCCGATTGATCGGCTGCCGATGTTCGTCGTCGAGAATCAGCTGGTGCCGTTGCTGGATGCACGGGTGCAAACGCTGGCGCCGTCGACGGATCCCGCGGTGCCGACCGAGCAGACGTACGCCTCGGTGCTCGATGTCGTCGCCGCGGTCGGGCCTGCCGGAACTGCGACGTTCACGCTCGCTGACGGCACGGTGCTCACGGCGAAGCGGCTCGCGGCCGATGAAGGAAACCCGGGCGGGCTCGCGGCGTTCGCTGGCGACTGCGACCAGTGCGGCGAGGCGACAGCGGCGCGGACGCGCATCAACGCCACCGGCACCGGGCA
>JAYUXE010000595.1:0-4481 GCA_043753165.1 Archangiaceae bacterium
CCCGCCTGCACCGCTTCGCCTTCGGTGGTTGCCAGGGTGACGATCGCGGCGAGCTTGTCGACCTCGGAAGGCAGCAACGGGCGGCGCCACGCCTTGCGGCCGAAGGTCGAGAGGATCTGCTTCACGCACGCGGCGCCGGTGGTGGGGTCGCAGACGAGGACCTTGCCGGTCGCGACGGCCCCGGGCTTCGTGACTTCCAGCCAGTCGACCACGAGGTTGCGATCGGCCCCGGTGGCCGCTTCGTAGAAGTCGTTGAGGAAGCTCACCGCGAAGACGTGCGTGCCCTGCGCCAGCGTGACCACTTTGCTGAAGGTCGCCATCGCCGTATTCGGCACGTCGAAGGTCGCGACCTGCGCGCCGTCGACCAGCAGCGCCATCTTCACCGGGTCGGGGCCTGCCTGCTGACCCAGCGCCCGCACTGAGAACGTGTACTGACCCGCCGCCATCGCCGCCTGCGAGCTCGAGACGTTGCCCGCCGAGAACAGGTTCCACGCATTGCCGTTGAACAGGGCGCCCGTCGTCGTGGTCGCATTCTCTGCTTCGACCCGCACCGCCACGCCCGCCGTGATTCCCGCCGCGAGCGCGGCCTTCGCGAGCTTGCCCGCAGCCCCTTCGTACTTCTCGACCAGCAGCGGAGCGGTCGACAGCACGTCCCCGTTGTTGTCGAACCCACGCCCGAAGTCGTCGGCCGGGAAGTCATCGGCCGGTCGCGTCGTGTCGTTCAGCAGGTCGCGAACGCTGTTGTTGTACTCGGTGCGATTGAGGCGGCGCACGGTCGGCCGGCCCACGTCCGGAAGGTCGGTGGCGCAGTGCGCGTACGGGTCGGCCGGCTTGACCGGGTCGACCGGCCGCGTCGGGTCGACGGGCACGGGGTTGCCGGCGATGTTCTCGGCCGGAAGAATCGACGCGTCGCAACCTGCGAATACCAGGGCCAACGCGATGAGACAAAGGCGCTTCATGCGGGAACCTCTGTGCAATCGAGTCACCACGGCGAGTGGCTGAATCGCACAATGAAATCATCGGCTTGTCAGCGTTCTTCAGGCCGCCCAGGCATTTGTGGGGGCGCGAACCCCCACCACCTGCCCACAACTGTGGTCAGTCTTCTGCGCCGAACCCAAGCTGGGCGAGCACGCCTTTCGTGGCCGAGCTGATGCCGAGCGCCGCAAGCTGACCTTTTCCCACCCATAAAATCCCCTGGTAGCCCTCGAGCGCGTCGAGCCGCGCCGGCACCTCGGCGGCGATCAGCTGAAGGGTCAACTCGCGGTGGGTGAGGGTGCGGCGAACGGTGCCGAGGTTGGCTCCGAACGCCGCCTTCTTCCCGAGCAGCTCACCCAGCTTTCCCGGTTCGGACGACGGCAATTCCCACAGGCCACCGAACAGCCCGCCGTCGTTTCGTCGCGCGAGCAGCAGCCTGTCACCGCGCCGGCAGACGGCGACGTCGAGGTTCAACGCCTTTCGTGCCGCCCGCACCTTCGGCGGCGGCAACGCGTCGACGCGCCCCTGCTTCAGCGCCTCGCAGCGATCGCGCAGCGGGCACAGCAGACACAGCGGAGTCGACGGCAGGCACACGGTCGCGCCCAGCTCCATCAGCGCCTGGTTGAAATCGCCGGGACGTTTCGCCGGCACGTGCTCGGCCGCGAGCCGCCAGATTTCCTTATCGCGCTTGTCGCCGTCGATCGCGAACAGCCGCGTGAAGACGCGCGAGACGTTGCCGTCGACCAGCGGCGCCCGAATCTGAAACGCGATCGAAGCGACGGCGCCTGCGGTGTAACGCCCGAAGCCGGGAAGCTCGAGCAGGGCGTCGACCGACGCAGGCAGCGCTGCGCCGTGTTCCGCGACGATCCTTCGGGCGGCGAGGTGAAGGTTGCGGGCGCGAGAGTAGTAGCCCAGGCCGCTCCACAGGGTGAGCACGTCGGGAAGCTGGGCTTGCGCAAGGGACGTGACGGTCGGGAACCGGCGCAGGAAACGTTCGAAGTAGGGGATGACGGTGACGACCTGCGTCTGCTGCAACATCACCTCGGAAATCCAGATCGCGTACGGGTCGGTGGTGCGGCGCCACGGCAGATCGCGCTTCGATCGGTCGAACCACGGAAGCAACGTGTCCGACATCCAATTGCGAGGCATCGCCGCGGGCCACTTACCGTAGGATGCGCGCGCAGTGGGCAAGGTCTTCATCTTCGGCTTCCTCCTCGCGCTGACCTCGTGCAGTCATGGCCGCTGCTACCGGGACGCTGACTGCAGCAAAGGCCTGATGTGCCTCGACCCCGAGGTGCGCGAGCCGGGCAAGGCGAAGCCCTGCGCGGCTGACGAAGTGAAGTGCGTGCAGGGCTGCATGGCGCGGTGCACCGAAAACAGCTGTGGCGACAGCTTCGTCTGCGGCGAGTCGGGGTGCTGTGAGCCGCGCACGTGCAAGCTCAACGGCGACTGCATCGGCGACGACTCGTGCGTCGACGGCAAGTGCATGTCGCCCGGCCGCTGTGCGGAACCGCCGGAGGGCTGACGTCTTCAATGCCGCCCCCGCCGCCCCCGCGCAGACAGCCCCCGAAGCCAAGGCCGCCCCCGCCCCGAAGACCGGCTCCCCCGCTGCTTCGTCCGGCCGTCGCCCGCACCGAGACGCGCGACACCGAAATCGCTGCGATGCCAGGCTTCTGGCAGCTGCACACCCTCGGGCTCACGATGGGGGCGATCGCGCTGTCGGCCGTGCTGCTCTCGATGCTGCCGTTGCCGGATTCGCTGCGGCCGTTTCCGCGGTTGACGTCTGCGCCCGTCGATGCGCTGCGCGCCGCGCTCTGGCCGAAGCGTGGACGCAACGTGGATCCGCAGCCGGCCGGCGCGGAAGGCGAGCCCGCCGAACGCGCGATGGTGTTCGACGAAATGGATCTCACCGGGGACGAGACCCCGCGCGCGAAGGGCCAGATCGACGATCGCGAAGCGCGGCGGTGGGAAACGTTGATCGAAGGCACGCAGGCGACGCACACCACCGTCGACGATCCGTGCCTCGATGCCGCTTGCACGAAGACGGCGCTGACCTCGTTCTTCCTCGCGCTGCGCGGCCTCGCCGATGGCACCGCGAAGTCGCCCGTGCGCGTGGTCACGCTCGGCACGTCGCTGATCGCTTCCGACCACATCACCGACGTCGCACGACGGTTGCTGCAGACGCGTCACGGCTCGGGCGGGCTCGGGTTCATGTTCGTCGATCGCCCGACGCGCAACGCAGGCCGCACGGTGAGATCCGGCTCGGCGAGCCCGGGCTGGGTGATCGAGAAGATCACCGACCAGAAGCCACTGAAGACGGGCGGCCTCGGCGGCGTCGCCTTCATGGCGCCGGGCGACAAAGCGCAAGAGACGACCTTCCTCGCCGTGGGCACGCGCCGGGCCGAGCTCTTTCTCGTCGCTCAACCCGGCGGAGGCACCCTTCGCGTCTTTGCCGACAACACGCCGCTGGGTGAGTTCCCCACCGACGGGCAGACGAACCAGCCCATCTTCGAAACGGTCGAGGTGCCGGCCGACATCACGCGCCTCACCCTTCGCAGCGCGAACGGGCCGGTGCGGCTCGACGGGGTCGTGCTCGAGAATGGCAACAGCGGCGTCGTCTTCGATTCCATCGGCCTGCCCGGAGCGACGGCGCAGGTTCTGCTGCGCGACGACCCCGCGCTGTTCCAGGCGCAGCTCGAGCACCGCAAGCCGAAGCTGGTGGTGATGATGATCGGCGGCAACGATGCGTTCGACATCTCGCAGAAACGGTACACGCCGCAGCGCGGACAGGACTTGATGCAGGAGCTCATCACGCGCGTGAAAGCGGCCGCTCCGGACGCCGCGTGTCTGCTCGCTGCGCCGCCCGATGCCGGCATCTGGCGCATGGACAAGACGATCGCTACGCGCATGGAAACGAAGCAGGTCGGCGCGTACATGCGTGAGCTCGCCACGAGCAACGGCTGCGCCTACTACGACATGCAGGCGGCGATGGGCGGCGAGGGGGCCGTGTCGAAGTGGTGGGCCGCGGGGTTGATGAACCGCGACCTCGTGCACCCGCTGGGCGTGGGCGGCGACCTGATGGGCTACATGCTCGACCTCGCGCTCGAGAAGGCGCGGCTCAAGCACGAAGCCGGGCCGAAGGGCACCCCGCGTGGGGGCCGCACCCCGTCGTCGCGATCGCGGCCATCGGGTCGCACGCCGCATGTCGAGGCGCACGTGACGGCGATCATCGAAGAGCCACCCGACGCGGGGGTGGCGCCGTTGGATGCAGGCCAGTGCGTTTCTGACCTGGGGCCGCCCCCTTTCCTCGCCAGACCCGACGCGCTGGTTCGGTTTTTTCAGAAGCTCAACCACCTCGAGACGACGGGCACCGGGCGCGTGGCGATGGCGCAGCTGGGCGCGTCGCACACGGCGGCGCAGTTCTTCACGGACGAGGTCCGGCGGCTGTTCGCAGAAAGGTTCGGCTACGCAGGGCGCGGGTTCGTCGCGGCGGGCAAGACGTCGAA
>JAYUXE010000596.1:0-10032 GCA_043753165.1 Archangiaceae bacterium
CACCGACCCCGATGGTCCTGGCGACCTCTCGGGTGGCCTGCTGCTGGCCGGCCCGTCAGACCTCAACGTCGGGGCCTTCTCAGGCGCCGTCGGTCAATACAGCTTCACCCTCACCTGGAGCTCGATTCCCGCGTCGCTGCTGTCCTTTGGACCCATGGGGGGAACCGTAAAGCTCAAAGCCGTCTTCTATGACCAGGCGAGCAATCAGGGAGTTCGAACGCTGGACCTCGCCGGACGACCGTCTTAACTGCGGTGCCTGTGGCAACAGTGATTTGCCGAGCCTCCAAATGCGAGACCCGCGTCCAGTCCACCGTTCGGACCCCCTGTAAGTCCGTCTGCGCAGGCAAAGGGCTCACCTGCCGGCAGACCCTCTCGTGCAGCGCAACGATGGCGCCCTTCTACACGCCCCCGGTTTCCGGCGGCTGCAGCTACTACCGAAACGCAAACATGACCGGCTGTGGCGACGAGTTCCCCACCGCCTGCAACGCCATCGCGCCCG
Source organism: Archangiaceae bacterium (assembly GCA_043753165.1). Classification (GTDB taxonomy): domain Bacteria; phylum Myxococcota; class Myxococcia; order Myxococcales; family Myxococcaceae; genus JAGSPQ01. Next base: position 500 of record JAYUXE010000596.1, read on the forward strand.
CTTCGCTGACGACCTGCGCCACGATTACGTCCAGCTGGGCATTCGAAAGCCAGAATTGCCTCTGCTTCTGAGCCTTCGCGTCTTTCAGCGCGCGGCGGCCTGACTCAGCGCGCGGTGCACGGCTTCCAGCGCCTTGCGCGCCTCGAGCAGCTCGCCGCGCTCGCGGGTCAAGTCAGAGACCTGGCGCGCGAGCATGTCGCGTTCGCCGCGCAGCGCATCGGTGCTGCGGCGAAGGTTCGAGGCGGCTTCGTACGACGCCTCGAGCTCACCGGCGAGGCGCTCTTCTTCCGACAGGCTCTCGGCCAGTGACTGCTGACTCTTCACGATTTCGGCCTTCAGCTGGTCCTTCTCGGACTCGCGCGCGTCGAGCTGCTGCCGCGATTCCTGCAGCGCGAGCAGCGCTTCGTTGCGCTCACCTTCCAGAGAGCCCAGCTCACGCTCGAGGTCGTTGAGCAGCTTCACGCGGCCTTCCATCTCGCCCGCCAGCCGGCGCGCTTCGTCCATGCGCAGCCGCGCTTCTTCCGTCGCCCGTTCGGCCTGGCGGCGCGTCGCTTCGAGGTCCTGCGTCAGCGCGAGGTTCAGCGAACGCACCTTCACCAGCTCGGTCTGCAGCGCGCTGATCCGTTCGACCGCCAGCACGCCCGCTTCCGCCACCGTGTCCGGCAGCGGCTCGGGCCGCGGGTTTTCCCGCACCGCCTTCAGGCGTTCTTTCAACCGGTCGCGGCGCTCGGCCGGGTCGAGCTCTTCCACCTGTGACGGGGGCGACTGCACCTCGACGACGTGCGCCGGCGCGGCCGCGGCGACCGGCTTGTAAACGGCGGCCGGAGGCGGCTGCTGTTCCGTGAAGGAACGAATCGGGGGACGCGGAGCGCTGGGGTCCGCAACGGACGCGAAGCTCTGCTCGTTCGCCAGCGCCTGCTGCAGCGCCTCGACGGCGGTCGTCTTCGGGGCCCGGGCTTCGGTCGCCCGTGCACGAATCGCCTGCGCCAGGTCCGGCACCACTGGCGTCGGCTCGTACCGCTGGGCCACGGGCGGGGTCGGCCGCGAATGCACCGATGTTTCCTGCGCCACGCGTTCGGCAATCGTCTCGACGGCCGACTCGGTCACCTCACCGACGGCGGCGTCTCCCAGCAGGCCCAGCCGCACCCGAGGGCGCGCGCGCGACACGTTGGCATCGAAGGCTTTCTTCATGGGGTCGTCTCTCTCGTGGGGTTGATGCGAAAAAAGTTACGCCGACTGCGCGATGGGATTCACGGCGGGCTGCGCAGGAACTTCAGGCTTCGCCTGCAACCGGCCCAGCACTTCATGGATGAGCACGTTGATGTCCTGCGCGCCCTTGCTGTCGCGGTCGGCCAGGAAAATCGGGCGGCCTTCGCTCGAGGCCTGCGCGAACTTCGTGCACTGCCGAATCACCTGCGGCATCAGGTACTCGGGGTAGTGCTTCTTCAGTGCGTCCAGCGCTTCCTTCGCCAACTTGAAGGTGTTGTTGAAGCTGTTCACCACGATGAAGACGTGGTCGAGCACGTGCGACAAATCTTCCTCGAGGCTCTGCACCGTCTCGAACAGAAGCTTGAGCCCGTGGAAGGAAAGGAAGTCGGCGAGCACCGGCACGATGAGGTCGTCCGTCGCAATCAGCGCGTTCAGGTTCAACAGCCCGAAGCTCGGCGGCGCGTCGAAGATGATGAAGTCGTAGTGCGCCTCGACTTCCTTCAGCGCGTTTCGCAGCTTGAACTCACGGCCCGCCATCGGCATCAGCGCGAGGTCCACGGTCGACATCGAAAGATTCGAGGGCACGAACTCGAGGTTCGGCAGCGCCGTCTTCTGAATCACCTCGCTGATGGGCACCTTCTTCACCAGCACGTCGACCAGCGTCCTCGGAAAATCTTCGCCTTCGAAGCCGAGGCACTTCGTCGCGTGGCCCTGCGAGTCGAGGTCGACCAGCAGCACGCCGTACCCCATCTCGGCCAGCCGCCACGCGTAGGACGTCGACAGCGACGTCTTGCCCGTGCCGCCCTTGAAGTTGAGGAACAGCTGCTTGCGCGTCGGGCCGATTTCCTGCGGGTAGCGATGAAGCTTGCCGCGCAGTTCCCAGACGTCGGAAGGCGTGAACATGTCTTTCTTCTGCACGCCTTGCAGCGCCTTCAAGCTCACGCCCAGCATGTCGGCGGCGACCTTCGGGGAGTATTGAATGGGGTCCATGGTCTTTCCCTGTCAGGCGACGAAGTACTTGCTGCCGCGCCGAACCACCTGACCGCGGCCTTCCAACAGGCGGCAGGCAAGCAGCGTCGTCTCTTCGGCGTGCGTGAGGTGTTGGGTGAGCTCGGCCAGCGTGCGGCCACGAATCGATGAACGCAGCTCGATCATCACGGCGCCGCACAGCTTCTCGTCGACGCGCTGTTCGACCGGAGCCGCAACCGCCACCGTTTTCTCGAGCACCGCGACCCTCGCGCGCCCCGACGATGCAGCGGCCGGCTGGTTCGGCAGGTGGGCGAGCTGGCGAACAGCCCTCGCGCGCGGAGCGTCCTCCATTCCCACCACCCCCGACACGTCTCTGCCCAGCAGCTTCGACAAGCTGTCGGACGCCGCGCGGCGAACCTTCTCTTCCGGGTCTCGCATCGCGCGGAACAACCAGGGGCGCGCGGCTTCTGCGCCGCTCGCTCCGAGGACGAGGGCGGCCAGTGAACGCACCTGCGCGTCGGTATCGGCAATCGCCTTCTGGCCCAGCTGCAGCGCGGCTTCACCCGTCAGCGACAGCGCGAGCAGCGACGCGCGGCGGCGTACCGCACGATCCGGATCCGCCATCGCCGCCGTGAGATGCGGGCCAGCCTGCGTCGGGTCCAGCGTGAGCAAGGCCTTCAAGGCCGAGATGCGAACGTCGGGAAACGCCGACGTCAACAGCGGAGCGACCACCGGCACGCCCTGCGCCTTCGCGAAATGCGCGAACGCCGCGAGCAGCGCGACCTGCACCACCGGGTCGGATTCCGCATGCAGCGCCGTCGCGAGCGCCGGACCTGCCGCCGCGTGACCCAGCGCCTTCAACCGTTCAGCCGCGCGGATGCGCGAAGCCGAGTCGGGCGCCGACAGCTCGCGCACCGAGAACCCGAACAACGTCTCTTCCGTGCGACCCGCGAACGCCTGCGCGCCCGACAGCGCCGTGAGGTCCGCCTGGTTCACCACCAGCCGGCCCTGCGCCTTCAGCTCGTTCGCCATCGCCGAGACGGGCGAGGCGACAGGCGCGGGCACTTCGAGGGGCACCTGGGCAGGAGCACCAGCCTCAGTCTTCCCGTCCGCCCGGCGGAACAGCACCTCACCGCGCAGCTCGGAAATGAAGCGCGCGAGCTCGAACGCGTCTGGATCCGGCGCTTCGTCCGACTTGTGAATGCGCGAGGCCTCCAGCATTTTTCCGATCAGCTCGGCGCGTTCACGGCGCAGCGATTCGACCACGCGGGCCGAGTCTTCACGTTCCGCATGCGCGCGCGTCGCCCGCACTTCGAGCTCAGCCACCAGGCGGCGAAGCTCGATTTCCCGCTGCGCCGCCGACGCCATGTCCGCACGCAGACGATCGGATTCCGAACGCACCGCGGTCAGGTCATTTTCGAGTTGCTGCGCCCTCGCCTCGAAATAGACGATCTTCTCCAGCGCGCTCTTGAGCAGGGCTTCCGGCCGGAAGACTTCTGCGAATTCTTCACTCAAGGAATTTGCGTCCTCCGCATACCCATGCGATCGGCGTCCAGAGTACAGACCTGTAGCGGTCTGTCTCCTTTTTGACCGGCGCGGACCCTAGTCGCCCGTCGATGTGATGTAAACCCGCGTAAAAACAGGGATTATGGATGTAGGCGCGAAACGCCGCCGAGGCCGAATTCTCGGCCCGGCAGCGATTATTTCGTTTGCGCCGTCTCGAAGAACGCTCGAACCCGGTGTTACCCTCGGGCCAGTTTTCTCGGCGGGGCACCACCTCACAGGTCGCAGCGGGGCATCGCGGATGAGCGAAACGTTTGCAGCGTGGGACCTCGGGGAACTGCTCGGTCACAACGGGCTCGGGCCGACGCACGCCGCCACCCACCGCGAGACGAAAGTGCGCGGCGTCCTCAAACAATTTTCCGGCGAGGCGCCCGAAGTCGCCCTGGCCGCCACGCTGAGCCACCCGGGGCTCGCGCGCGTCCTCGATTCCGGCAAAGGCTTCGTCGTCTACGAAGATGTCGAAGGCGCTTCGTTGGCTGAGTTGATTCGCGCCGCACAGGAAACGAAGCAGTGGCCACTGCCGATGTTCCGCGCCGTCGCGTTGATCCGCCCCATCCTCGAAGGCCTCGCCGCGGCACACGCCCTCGCGCCCCCACTGCTTCACCGCGAGCTGCTGCCAGAGAACGTCCGCGTCACGCCAGAAGGCCGCGTCGTCCTCACCGACCTGGGGCTCGGCAAGCTTCGCCTCCGCGCGGGCGATTCCTCGGGCATGCGCCGCGCCTACGTGTCACCCGAGCAGGCGCGCGGCAATGCCGTCGATGTTCGCAGCGAGCTCTTCACCGCCGGCCTGCTGTTGTTCGAGCTTGTCTGCGGCCGGCTTCCCGCGCAGGGCGGCGCCGCTGAAGTCATCACCCGCATCGCAACCGGCGATCTCGACGCGCCGCTGGCCGTGAACCCGAACCTCGATGACGAAGCCGCGGCCCTGGTGCAGCGCGCGCTCGCCCAACGCCCAGAAGACCGCTTCGCCTCGGCCCGCGATCTCAGCGATGCGTTGTCAGTCTGGAAGGACGACGCCGCGCTCGGGCCGTGGGCTGCCCAGCTCGCCCAGGTCTCGCTTCCTCCTTCACCGCCGCCGCTTGCTGCGCCGTTGGTCGTGGTCCCCGTCGCCATCGAACCTGCGGCCGCGGCTGCCCCCGTGGCCGTCTCGAAAGCCCCGCCCGCGAAGCGATCGCGGCTGATGGTCGCCGCCGCGCTGGGGCTCATCGCAGCCCCCATCGCGTGGCGGGCGTACGAGGCGCGCACGGTCGAGGTCACTCAGACGATTCCGACGCGGTCGATGGAAGTCGCCAGCAGTCCCTCAGGCGCGCAGGTGTGGGTCGACGGAGAGCTGCAAGACCGCCGCACGCCGATGACCCTTCAGGTTCCGAAGAACGAGCTGCGCAACCTCGTCATCAAGAAGGCGGGCTACGGCACGTGGTCGAGCACCGTCTCGAACACGCGCGCCCTCGAGGTGAGCCTCGTCACCGGCGGGCTGACGCGCGAAGACCGCTACGAAGGCGCGCGGCCGTCGCAGAACAGCCCGCTCGCGAAACCGCCGCCGATGCCGGCCGACGACGACCCGGTCGACCCGGACGCGCCGCCCAAAGACGAGGTCGTCTTCGACGCCGAGACCGCGCCCATCGACGTCGTGCTCACGCCAGCCCACAGCATCAAGGCCGACGGCCAGCCGACCGAGACTGTGGGGGCCGACACCGTGGTCAATGGCGTCAGCCCGACCGTCATCTACGCGCGGCCCTCGACGCCCGCGGTGGGTCGTAGCCAGACGACGCGCCAGGCCACTCCGAAATCGATGACGTGGAACTACGCGTCGACCAACAACACGATCAGCCGGCTCGCCACCGTCTTTGCGTTGAAGCGCGGCTCGAACCCCGTCACCGTCGTCGACTTGAGCAAAGCCACCACGCTCTCTGCCGGCACGTGGACGTTGTTCAGCCCGACCGAAGGCGGGGACCTCACAGTGCAGATGTCGACCCTGCGCCTCAACGATGCGCAGGTCGTTCTCAACGCGCGCAACCTGCTGCGGGTCGACCACGACGACAGCTTCCTGGTTCGCGTTCTGCAGCCGCGGCAGGTGTACCGGGTGGAAGTGAAGCCGGTGAACGGCGGCACGTTGCCCGCGGTGCTGATGTCGCTGGGCGCTCCGGGTCGGCAGGCCGAGCTGCGCTTCGATGGCGAAGAAATTCCCACGGGGCAGCTGCTGCTTCCGGCCGGCAGCCACACCTTCACCGGGGCCAGCAACGTCTGGTTCACCATTCTCACCGCCGACGGCGTCGTCACGCCGTCCGTGCGACTCACCCTCAAGCCGGTGTCATCGACGAAGCTTCGCTAGGTCGGCATCGAACGTGGCGACGTCGGTGAAGAGCCGGCCGTGGATGCCGACCGCCGTCGCTGCGTCCGCGTAGGCCTGCACGTCGTCGAAGAAGGCCGCTCGGTTCGCCTCGACGCCCACGCGCTTCAGCGCCGTCCGGTACAGCTCGGGCGAAGGCTTCATCAGGCCTTCTTCGTACGAGAGCACCCGCGCATCGAACTTCTCGAGCACGGGCAGCTGCTTTCGCAGCGGCTCGAAGTGCAGGTCGTGCGTGTTCGACAGCAGGCAGAGCTTCACCTTTCCCACCAGCGACTCGACGCGCTCGACCATCGGCCCGTTGATTTGGAAATGGCAGTTCCACAGCTCGGCGAACCGCGCGGGCGTCATCGTGCCACCCAGCGCGTTCTGCAGCTCGACCCGTAGCGTGTCGCCCGGCAGCAACCCGGTGTTCGTGCGCGTCCACACGTCTTTCTCGATTCGCGCGCGCATCGAGTCGGCGGTGGTGCCGAACGCGGCCGACATTTTTTCGAACAGCAGCGCGTTGTCGTGAAAGACGAGGACGTTGCCGAGGTCGAGGATGAGCGCGTCGAGCATCGCGGTCATCTACCGCAAGCGCCGCGCGCGGCCGAGCACCACGCCCGACGCGCCGTTCTTCTTCTTGCCGGCGCGGGGCCCGGGTCCGATGGGGTCGGGGCAGATGGAATGCAACCGGCACGTGCGGCACGAGACGCCTGACCAGACCTGCTCGTACAGCGCGGTGACGCGATCGATGGTGTCGAAGTCCTCGGTGACGAAGCCGACCTCGAAGTTCCGGTTGTCCTTGTGCTTCGCGCCCAGGCCCGCGCCGGTGAGGTTCGCGCTGCCGAGGTAAATCCACGCGCCGTCGATGCGCACGCACTTGAAGTGCACCCGCGGGCAGATTTTCAAGCCCATCTCCGAACGCAGCAGCGCCGGCTTTTCATCGAACGCCTGGCGAAACGGACGACTCGGCAGCTCTGCGTGCAGCAGCCGCACCTCGACGCCCTTCTTCACCAGCGCATGGAAGAGGTCGACGATCGGCCGCCACTTCCCGTCGTCACCCTCGAGCAGCATCGCCTTCACGTTCGCGGTCGAAATCCACACCGACTCGCGCGCCTGCCGCATCCGCCGCACGACCTCGCGCCCCAGCGCTTCTCCCTCGAGGAACCGCGCGTCCATGGTGATTCCCCACTTACCATCGGCGACTCACGTCCGCTGGCGGTCACTGGTAGGGTCATCGACCTTCCGTGCCCCTTTCTCTCTCAATCGCTGCCCACCCGCTGCTGGACGCTGCGGCGTTCGTCACCACGTTCCCGAAAGGTTTGGGGGCGATCGGGCCGACCGCGTTGCCTGCGCTGCTTTCACCCACCGCCGCCGCACCGCTTCAATCCAGCGATGACGTGCGGGCGGCCGTGCGCGACCTGCTTCGCCACGGGGGCTACAGGCCGACCGGCCGCGGCAAGCCCGCCAGCGAGTACCTCATTCGCGCAGTCACCGAGGGCACCCTGTCGTCCATCAACGCCGCGGTCGACGCCTGCAATGCGGTCTCTCTGCACTCGGGCCTGCCCATCAGTGTCATCGACTTGAGCAAAGCGTCGGCTCCCTTTCGAATCGACGTCGCCCCGCCCGAAACCCACTACGTGTTCAACGCCTCCGGTCAGACCATCGATGTCGCAGGCCTGCTGTGCCTCTTCGATGCCGAAGGGCCCTGCGCCAACGCCGTCAAAGACGCCCAGCGCACGAAGACCTCGTCGGAAACGACCTCGACCCTGACTGTCATGTGGGGTTGCAAAACGCTGGGCGATCGCACCGCGAGGACGCTGAGCTGGTACGTGGACCTGCTGAAGGGTCTGGGCGCGACCGTCGAAACCATCTGAAATTGCACGCCAAATTTTAATTAGCAACGATGTAGGACATTTGTCGACAACTCAATGTCACGGCCGTGTTCCAAAAGGGTCTCAAACCAATGACGATTAAAATCCAGCGCGGTCGGCAGTTCGCAGTCGGTGATGCCTCAGTCCAAATCCTGGACGACAAGGGCAAGGCCGGCACGTACCTGAAGCAGGCTTCCGACAAGCTGATTGCGCAGAACATCAGCGTCGTGGTCCGCGGCCCGTCCAACAAGAAAATCACCCTCGCGACCGAGGCCGACTGGAAGGCCTTCATGGCCGCCAACACGTCGACGAAGGAACAGACCGACGCGTTCGTGAAGAAGGCCGGCATCACGTTCGGCGATTTCATCAACGCCATCGATGACGCCGCAGCCAGCGACGACAAGGGCCTCACCCTCGACCTGCGCCCCACCAGCGAGCTCGGCAAGGCGCTGTCGCTCGACAAGGTCGACGGCGACTACGGCAAGAAGCTCGCGAAGGACGCGACCGTCAACCTCACCGGTGCGAATGGAGCCAAAGGCACCGTTCAGGCCGTCGGCGTCAACGTCATCGGCAAAGACATCCTCACCAACATGGTCGGCGGCAGCTGGGATCGCGACCGCACCGAGATGGAAAACTGGGCCGACTTCAAGACCGGCGACGGCGCGGCCGACAAGTTCAAGAACAACACCGGCCCCGCGCCCTACGCGAAGATGACGAACCCGAAGTGGGACGACCCGGCCGCGATGGCGCTGGTCAACGAGTTCGCGCTGCCCCTGCACCTCGAGACGAAGGGCACGAACCCCGACGGCACCATCAAGTTCCAGGACGGCTACGAGATGTTCCGCGACACCTACTTCGACGACCGCAACGGCTCGTTGAACAAAGCCGGCGCTTCAGTTCGCGCGCGCGTTCGCTTCGACAACAAAGAGCCGTTTCCAGTGAACCGCGTCCTCGTGCAGGCGAAAGAAGGCCGCGCGCTGTCGGGTGGCGGCAACTCGGAAGTTCACAAGTTCGAGAAGCGCTGGGAAGGCAGCTACACCGACGAGAACGCGGCCAAAGAGCAGCTGGTGACGGGCAAAGAGACCGGCGGCAGCACCCTGGCCGTGTCGCAGAAGCTCTACAAGCTCGCCAGCGACAAGGGCACTCTGCCCCCCGACGGCAACCTCGCGCTGGAAGAGAAATACACCGTGTTGCAGAAGCGCCGCCGCACGCACCTTCAGCTCGACAGCGTCGGCGAAGTGACCACGCGCCGCGCGGGCCTGCAGACGGAAATCGACGCGCTCAAGGCCGCCAGCAAGCCGGTGCCTCCTGCAATGGAAGCGTTCGCGAAGAAGCTCGACGACCAGGTGAAGTTCCTGAACGACGCGGGCGCCGCGCTTCGCAAATACAGCCAGTACATGCCGTCGGGTGAATGCTTCATCGTCTCGGCCGACCAGTACAGCGTCTACGACGCGACTGCGCGCAAGGGAAAGCCGCCGACGGATCCGGGCGATGACGTGGGCCGCATCGGCAAGGGCCCGCTGCACGTGGAAGCCGAGTGGGACACCGCGTCGTCCGACCCCTTCGAAAAGGCGATCGAGTCCATCAACACC
>JAYUXE010000597.1:0-4476 GCA_043753165.1 Archangiaceae bacterium
CTGCAGGAAGGCACGTCGGGGCAGCTCGACATCCTCGGCATGGTGCGCAGCGTCACCAAGTTTTCTGCGCAGATCACGAACCCGCGCGCTGCGGCGAGCATCGTTCGCAAGGCCGTCGCCACCGCGCTGTCGGGCCGCCAGGGCCCCGTATTCCTCTCTCTTCCACTCGACGTCGGCAACCAGCAGGTGCCCGCGACGCGGTCGGCCACGAATGTCTCGACCCAGTTCACGCTCGACGAAGACATCATCGCCGAGGCCGCCAACGCCCTGCAGAACAGCAAGCGGGCGCTGATCCTCGTCGGCTCGGGCGCGCGTCACCCGGAAGCCGCCCGCCTCATCGGCACGCTCGCCGCCACGCTCAACATCCCGGTCGCCACCACTCCCCGCGCGAAGGGCCTGTTTCCCGAAACCGACCCGTTGTCGCTGGGCATCTTCGGCCACGGGGGCCACCCGTCGTCGGCTGAATACCTGGGGCAGGGGGTCGACACGCTGATCGCAGTTGGGTGCGGGCTGGGCGAACCCGGCACCAACAGCTGGAGCCCGCTGCTCCAGCCGACGAAGACGTTCATTCAAATCGACATCGACGGCGCGCAGATCGGCAAGAACTACCAGGTCGACTATGGGCTCATCGGGCCCGCCCACCTCGTGCTCCGGTCGCTGGTGTCGAAGCTGTCTCGACGTCGGCCTCCCGCGGTGCCTGCCGGGGGCGTGACCTACCTGAGGGAACAGGACGCGTTGGCGGACGCGTCGCCGATGCACCCAGCGCGGGCCATCACCGCGTTGCAGGGCATCATGGCGAACGACACCATCTTCACCAGCGACATCGGCGAGCATCTGATCTTCGCGCTGCACTACCTGAAGATCGACAGGGCCGACGCCTTCCTGGCCGCGACCGGCATGGGCGCGATGGGCTCGGGAATCGGCAGCGCCATTGGAGCCAAGGTCGTTCACCCCGAACGCCCCGTGTTGGCCGTATGCGGCGACTGGGGCTTTCAGATGGCCGGCATGGAGCTCGTCACGTGCGTCCAGAGCCGAATCGGCGTCGTCTTCGCCATCTTCAACGACGCGCGCATGCGCATGGTCGAGTCGGGGATGAACAAGATTTTCGGCCGCGTCAGCACGATGAGCGGCCCCCGCACGGACTTCGCCCAGCTCGCCCGCGCAGTTGGAGCCCGCGGGGTCACAATTCGCTGCGTGCAGGATCTCGAAGCAATTCCGGCCGAGTGGCTGAACAGTGACGTGCCGCTGGTGCTCGATGTCGACATCGACCCCACGTGTGCGTTTCCGTTGCACGGCCGGGTCGCACAGCTCAAAAACTTCATCTCCTGAGAAACCATGACGCATTCATCAGTCGGCATCCGTGGCATCGGCATCTTTCTTCCTACGGACGTTCGCACCAACGACTACTGGTCGCCGAGCACCATCGAAAGCTGGAATGAGAAACCGAACCTGGTGCGCCCGGGTCTCGGAAAGGCAGACGCGCAGACCGAGGGCGCCCGCCGCACGCTCGCGGCGATGGCCAGCTTCAGAGACGACCCGTTCAAAGGTGCCGTCGAACGCCGCATCATGGCCGAAGGCGCGAACTCATCCGACATGGAACTCGCCGCCTGCCGAGATGCGATCAGTCGTTCTGGCGTGCTTGTCGAAGACATCAATTTACTGCTCGTCTTCAGCCAGCTTCCCGATTTCCTGCTCGTGCCGAACGCTGCGCTGCTGCACAAAGCGCTCGGATTGCCACGCGCCTGCTTCGCGATGGACACGCAGGCGGCGTGCAATTCCTTCATGGCCCAGTTCGCGCTGGCTGAGCAGATGATCAAATCGGGCCAAGCGAAGAACGCGCTGCTCGTGCAGTCATCTTCGGTCTCTCGTCTGTGCCGCCCGGAAGACCACCACGCGGTCTGGTTCGGTGACGCGGCGACGGCAGTCGTCGTCGGCCCGGTGTCCGAAGGGAAGGGCAGCCTTGCGTGGTCGCACCGCGTCGATGGCAGCTTTCACAAGGCGCTGATGGTCGGCGCCCCGGACAAGCAGTGGTGGGACGCCGACCGACTCGTTGTCTACAACCACGACCGTCAGGCTGCGCGGAACATGCTGCTGCTCATCGCCGACCTCGCCAAGGAAGTCGTCGATGACGCGCTGGGGAAAGCCGAACTCGGACCTCTCGACGTCGACTTCTACGCCACCCACCAGTCGACGCTCTGGTTCAGGCAGGTCACGCAGGACTACATGGGTCTGTCGAACGCCAAATCATTCGACTCGTTCAGTTGGACAGGCAGCCTTGCCGCATCCAACATTCCGTTCATGCTCGGCATGGCTGAACGCGAAGGGGTGTTGCGCAACGGCCAGCTCGTCGCAACGTACAGCGGGGGAAGCGGAATCACGTGGTCCGGAAACGTTTTGAGGTGGGGCCATTGAGCAAAGAAGTATCGAACCGGATGCTGGGCCAGGTGTTCAAGACGTTCGAACGCCGCGGGCTTCCGGTCGATGCGCTCACCCCCGAACTTCCCGCGACCCTCGCCGAGCTCAGAGACCCTCATCAGCGCATCGACTGGTCGGTGTTCGCCGCCTTCCTGCGAAACGCCGGCGCGAAGCTCAGTGACGAACAGATCATCGAGATGGGGCGCGAGACATTCCGCCACCCAGCCACGCGGTACGCCAGCGGCATCGCACGCGCGCTCTTCTCGGCTGTCGAGTTTTACGAGTGGATCTTCGAGCAGACAAGCAAGGGCGCCGGCAAGCAGTCGTTCTCGTGTGTCAGCTCGACCTTCGAAAAGGTCGGCCCGCATTCGCTGCGGCTTGGCGTGAGCGTGCCCGCCGGTTACGAACGGTCGCGCGAATTTTTCCTGATGTGCCAGGGCAACTTCATCGAGCTGCCGCGGATTCTCGGGCTCGCACCGGCGGCGGTGGAGATGACGGCGACCGAGCGCGGCGCCATTTATCTGGTCACCGTGCCTCCGGGCGGCGGCGCGTGGTCCACTTTCAAGCGCGCCGTGCTGCGGCTGTTCGCGGTTCGAACCAACGCTGTTGAGCTGAAGTCGGCGCACGAGACACTTCGTCAGCGCTTCGAGGAGCTCGAGGCCGCACGCGCCGAGCTCGCCGCCAAGAACGTTCAGCTGCTCGCCGCCAACACGCAGTTGGAAGAAAAAGTCGCCGAACGCACCTCGCAGCTCGCGCAGTCGCTGGAACAGCTGACAGAGGCCGACCGCCTGAAGACCGAGTTCTTCGCCAACGCGTCGCACGAGCTGCGCACGCCGCTGACGCTGATGCTGGCTCCGCTGGAAGTGCTCGCGGGCCAGCCGGGCCTGGGCGCCGAAGCAAAGGCCGAGCTGCTGGGGGTCAACCGCAGTGGCTACAAGCTGCTCAAGCTCGTCAACGACCTGTTGGACCTGTCGAAGATCGAAGCCGGAAAGATGACGCTGACGATGGGCGCGGTCGACCTGGTGCCGCTGCTCAACGAGATCCTGCGGCCGTGGAAGCCGGCGCTGCGCACACGCCAGATCACCCTCAACACCGACTTCGGCGACGCCCTGCGGCTGGCCGGCGATGCAGAAAGGCTCGAACAGGTCGCGCTGAACCTGATGTCGAACGCGATCAAGTTCACCCCCGACGGCGGCACCATCGACGTGAAGGCCGGCACCAACGACGGCGGCGTCTTCTTCTCGATTCAGAACTCGGGCGAAGGCATGCCCGCCGATGAGCTGCCCAACCTCTTCGGCCGCTTCACCCAATCGACGCGCAGCAAGTCGCGCCGCTTCGGCTCCACCGGCCTGGGCCTGCCCGTCGTTCGCGAGCTGGTCGAGCTTCACGGAGGCACCATCGCCGCCGAGTCCGAAGTGGGCGCCTGGGTTCGCTTCACCGTTCAGCTGCCGGTCGGCACCTTCGACGCCGCCGCCGCCACCGCCACCGCCGCCCGCCCTGCCATCGCCGAGCTCAACCTGTTCGACGCCGCCGCCTACCGCGAGAACTCCGCGGCGGCCTCACCTCTCGCCATCGCCGACGGCGCGTCCATCGACCTGCCCACAGTGGTCGTCGCCGAGGACAACGAGGCCCTGCGCGCCTTCGTGGTGAAGAACCTCGCGAGCACCTTCCGCGTCATCGAAGCAGGCGACGGCGCGCAGGCGCTGCGGCTCATTCGCCAGCATCAGCCCGACGTCGTGTTGTCCGACCTGATGATGCCTGAGATGGACGGGCTCGAGCTCTGCGCCGCGATGAAGGCCGACCTGTCGCTGAGCAGCATCCCTTTCGTCCTTCTCACTGCGCGCGCCGACATCGACACGCGGCTCAACGGCTTCGAGAAGGGTGCCGACGACTATTTGATGAAGCCCTTTCACCTCGAAGAGCTTCGCGCCCGCCTCAACGCCCAGCTTCGCCTGCGCAAGCTCGCCCTGCAGATGGCGCAGCGCGAGAAGCTGGCCGCACTGGGAGCCGTCGTCGCCGGCGTCGCCCACGAGATTCGCAACCCGCTGAACGGCATCATCA
>JAYUXE010000598.1:0-1793 GCA_043753165.1 Archangiaceae bacterium
CGCGGCTCGATTCGCCTCGCCGACGCCGCGTCGCAGCGGCTCGAACGGTTGGAAGGGCTGGCGGCGACGCCGCTGACGCCCGAGCTCGAGCGCGCCTGGTACGCATTGATTTCCGAGTGCCGCTTCGGGTTCGTTCAGGCGCTCGACGCGGACCCGCAGAGTCCTGTCGCGCTCGCGGGGCTCGAACGCTGTCTCGAAGTCGCCACCGCCCGCGAAGTCGAACGCGGCTCGAGCCACGCTGCGCGCGCGTTTCTGGTCGAGATGAAATCGCCGTCGACTGCGCTCGACCTCGCGGTGCGTGGGCTCGAGAGCCGCGATGCTCAACGCGTGGCCCGTGAAGCCCACCACCGTCAGGAAGCGCACGAGCTCAACCCGCGGGTCTCGGTTCGCCAGCGCAACCAGATCGTCATCACGCTGGCGATCACCGTTGGGTTGATCGTGCTGGTCTTCGGCGCCTTTCCTTCGATGCGCGAAGCGACGAATGCGGTGCTCGGCCGCTGGTCGCGACTGGTGCCGATGGGCATCGTCGGCGTCGTCTACGTCTCGTGCCTCATCCTCTGGCGCCAGTCGCTGTTCGCCACCCGCATCAATCGGCAGCTGATGGCGTTGATCGGCGTCAGCATCTTTTCGATGGAGCTCGGGCGCATTCAGTTTCTGGTGCTCGACCTTCCATTGAAGACGTCGCTGGTGCACGACGCGTGGATGATGGCGACCGTGCTCGCGGTCAGCGCGTTCTTGCTGCACTGGGGCTTCGCGGTCACCGGGCTCATCTTCCTCGTGGCGGGCATGCTCATCGGCGCCTCGCCCGAAGAGCTTTCCGTTCCCATCTTCAGCAGCGCGTCGATGCTCGGGTTGGTCTCGGCGGTGCTGATGTTTCAGGTGTGGCTCAAGGACCTCGAGAAGGCGAAGCGGGTGTGAGCACCGCGCTGTTGATCGCAGACCTGGAAGGGGTCGCCGCCGTCACCACGCTCGAGTCGCTGGCGTTCGGCGGGGCAGGGCACCCCGAGGCGTGCGCGGCGATGACGCGCGAGGTGAACGCGGCGATCGAAGGGCTGCTGGCGCAGGGGTTTACCCACGTCCGTGTCAGCGATACGCACCGGTCGGGAAGCGGCGCGCCGAACCTCGAGTCGCTGCATCCCGGGGCCGCGCTCCAATTCGTGGATCCCGATTCTTACGGCGGGGCGTTGCTGGACGACGTCGGGGCAATCGCGTGCGTCGGCATGCACGCCGCGGGTGGGACGACCGGCTTTGCCGCGCACACGGTCGAGGCGCACGTCGCGTGGATCCTGAATGGGCGCCCGATCAGCGAGGCAGAAATCGCGCTTTGGCTGGCGGCCGATCGCGCAGTCCCCGCGGTCTTCGTTTCTGGCGACGACGTGCTCGGCGCGTCACTCACCTCGGTGCCCTTCGTCGTCACCAAGCGCTCGCGCGGGCTCGATTCGGCGACTGCGTTGCCCGACGCCGAACAACGGATCCGCGCGGCCGCCGCCTCGACGCCCGTGCCAATCGCCTTCGCCCCTTCCGGCCCACTCTCGCTTCGCTTCAAGACCACGTCGGTCGAACGCGAGTTCGCCGGCGGTTCCTTCACCGACCGCTGCGCCCGCGCCCTGGCGGCGGTGCAGGCAAGCGAGCGCGGAAGCACGGTGGCCAGTGCCCTGGAACTGCTGCGCAAACCCTTCTTCTAGATCGTTTGGGCAGGTGGGCCGTTTGAACGCGCACCATGAAATTCGCCCTTGGCCTCGCCGCTGCCTTGTCACTCGCTGGTACGCCCGAACCTCTCACGAAGCCCGTCG
>JAYUXE010000599.1:0-4472 GCA_043753165.1 Archangiaceae bacterium
AAGCCCAGCTTCGGCGCCGGCAAGAAGCTCGGCTTCATCCGCCTGGGCGCCCAGGTCGGAGCGTCCATTCGTCAGCACGAGGTCCTCTCACCCAACAGCAGCCGCGTCGCCGACGAAGTCGGCAGCTTGATGCAGCTGGGCGCCACCGCCACCACCACCAACGACGGCCTTCGCGGCGAGCTTACGCTGCTCGGCTGGATTCCATTCACCCGCACCGGCGGCTCGGCCGAGCTGATGCTCGGCGCGCGACTGCCCGTCGGCCCGATCGAGCTGTTCGCGCTCGGTGGCCCTGGCTTCGGCCGCACCCCCGGCACGCCCGCCTTTCGCGTGATGCTGGGCGCAGGCCTTTCGATTCCGAACAAAAAGTGCGTCGCGGGTGAACCGCACGAGCCGAAAGAATGCCCCGCGCTCGACCTCGATGGCGACGGTGTCATCAACTCGGACGATCAGTGCGTCACCGAGCCCGGCCTGGCCGAGCTGCAGGGCTGCCCCGATCGCGATCCAGATCGCGACAACGTCCTCGGTGCCGATGATCAGTGCCCGAAGGTGAAGGGCCCCGCCGCCAACAACGGCTGCCCGGACACCGACGGCGACGGCCTGCTCGACCGTGTCGACGCCTGCCCCGAAAAGGCCGGCCCGAAGGAAAACAAAGGCTGCCCGTGGCCCGACACCGATGGCGACGGCGTCCTCGATCGCGACGACGGCTGCCCGAAGGTCGCCGGCCCGAAGCAGAACAAGGGCTGCCCCTGGCCCGACACCGACGGCGACGGCATTCTCGACAACGAAGATCGCTGCCCGAAGGAAGCAGGCCCCGCTGACCGCCAGGGCTGCCCCGTGAAGGACGCCGACGGCGACACCGTGCCCGACGAGCTCGACAACTGCCCGAAGGTGAAGGGCGACCCGAAGAACCAGGGCTGCCCGAAGGAACAGGCGCAGCTGGTCGTGATCACGCGCGAGAAGCTGATGATCAAGCAGAAGGTCTTTTTCGATACCGGCAAGGCGTCGATCAAGCCGATGAGCTTCCAGCTGCTCACGCAGGTCGCGCAGGTGCTCGTCGAGCATCCCGAGATCGAGCGCGTTCGCATCGAAGGCCACACCGACAACGTCGGCAAGCCCGACTCGAACCGTCTGCTGTCGCAGAAGCGCGCCGAGGCCGTGCGCGAGTTCCTCATCGGCAAGGGCGTCGCTGCCGCGCGGCTCGAGTCGCAAGGCTTCGGGCCCGATCGTCCCGCCGACGTCAACACCACCGCGGCCGGCCGCGAAAACAATCGCCGCGTCGAGTTCGTCGTCGTTGGCTCGCCGAAGCAGGAAGTGTTCGAGGTGACTCCATGATCCGTTCAGCCCTGCTTGCCGTCGTCGTCCTCGCCGCAACGTCCGCCCAGGCCGCTGAGGTCTACTTCGGCCGTCTCACCGCGCAGTCCGGCGGCGTCAACAGCGAGCTCATCATCGTCGGCACCCATGCCGGCACGACGACCTACACGTACCAGCCGCTGCCCACCGGCACCGCAATCACCGGCTCGGTGACGCAGTACCAGCGTGCCGTCATCATCACGAACACCACCGCGACCGGCATCAACTTCCGCCTCGACACCAGCGCCCCGGTGCTCGCGTCGGCCGGCATGGACTGCTGCGATTTCTCGGGCAACGTCTTCTTCCCGACCATCGACGGCAAGCGCTTCTACGGCAAGAGCCACATCATCGCTCCGCGCTTCATCGGCGCAGTCGGCAACCGCATCTCGGTCTTCGCGCGGGTCGCTGGCACCGTCACCATCACGAACCGCACGAACTCGAACACCGTCAACCAGGTGATGCTCGCCAACGCGGTGTGGACGCCCAACTTCGACGCCGGCGGGCTCGCCTTCACGACGGGCGACGTGCTCACCGTCACCACCACCGGCGAGGTCGCCGTCGCGCAGGTCGTGGGCAATGGCTACACGACGGTGCCTCCGGTGCCGACGGGGTCGGGCGCTCCGGAAGACTGCGACAACGACAGCGGCCGCACGTTCATGTTCGGCACGCACAACTGGCAGACGGGCTCGTTCGCGGTGATGAACAGCAGCGCCGCGGCGGTTGCGTTCACGCTTCGCACCGTCACCGCGCTGGGCCTCGGCGTCACCGTCACCAACCTCTCGGTGCCCGCCAACTCGATCTACTTTCAGTCGGGCCTCGGCACGGCGAGCTACCAGATCGTCGCCGCCTCGAACGTCGACGTCTGGGCGGGTGACAACGAAGGCACGGCCAGCATCGACACGATGGGCGACGATCTCTCACTCAACCTCGGCACCAACGGCCTTCACTTTTTGCTGCGCTCGAGCAACGTCGGCGCCGAGCCGGGCCTCGTTCTCTTCTCGCGCGAAGCCAACACCACCATCACCGCCACGCCGCGTCCGGCCTCGGCGACCTGCGTCGCGTTCACCACCACCCTCGGAGTGAATGCCGTGCTGAACGACGCCGCCCCGAACGCGCTCAGCAAAGGCTGCACGTGGGACATCGTCGCCACCAGGCCGGTCACCATCTGGTCCTTCGGCGGCACTTCGCTGAACGACAGCGCCAGCGCGCTGCGGCCTGCCCTCGCCTTCGACACCGACGGCAACGGCGTGCCCGACACGACCGAAGCGGGCAGCTGTTCGGCGGTCGGCATCGCGCCCGACTTCGATGCCGACGGCGTGCCCGACTATCAGGACCTCGATGACGACGACGACTGCGTCCTCGACACCGCCGAGCCCGTCGGTGGCCGCACCAACGCCGCCCTTCCCGCTGGACCTCACTGCACCGGCGCCACCCCCTTCTGCGACACCACCGTTCACGCCACGACCGGCGCCGTCAGCTGCCGCGCGTGCGCCACCAACACCGAGTGCGCTGCCGCGACGCCCATCTGCGTCACCGGTGGAGGCGCCCCCTTCCAGGGCCAATGCATCGCCGCTCCCGACACGACCATCACCGCAAGCCCCGCGGCGATCACCAACTCGACCGCCGCCACGTTCAACTTCACTGGCACGCCCACGGGCGTCACCTTCGAGTGCAGCCTCGATCTCGCCGCCTTCACCCCGTGCACCGGCCCGCTTGGTTTCTCGGTCGGCGCCGGCACCCACAACTTCCGTGTCCGTGCCGTCGCGGGCAGCGTGGCCGACCCCACGCCCGCAACTTTCAGCTGGGTCGTCGACACCACCGCGCCCGCTGCTCCGGTCGTCGCCGCGCCCGCGAATGGCGTGCGCACCAACCAGACCTCGCCCACCTACTCGGGCACGGCTGAGGCCAACAGCACCGTCATCGTTCGCGTCGACGGAATCGTCGTCTGCACCGTCACCGCCAGCGCAGTCGGCGCGTGGACGTGCACCTCGGCTGTCGTTCTGCTTCCGGGCACGCACACCGTCAACGCCACCGCGACCGACGGCGCAGGCAACGTCTCGCCCGCGAGCGCGACCAACACCTTCACCGTCGACACCACGCCGCCCGCCGCCGCCGTCGTCACCGCACCGGCGAACGGCGCGCGCACCAACGTGACGTCGCCGACCTACACGGGCACCGCCGAGGCCAACTCGACCGTCGTCGTCCGCGTCGACGGCAACATCGTCTGCACCGTCACCGCCACTGCAGCCGGCGCGTGGACGTGCAGCCCCGCCGTCTCACTCGCGCCCGGAGCTCACAGCGTCGCGGCGCAGGCGACGGATCAAGCCGGCAACGTCGGCCCCGCCGGCACCGCGAACACGTTCACCATCGACACCACGCCTCCGCCCGCGCCCGTCGTCACCGCGCCCGCGAACGGCTCGAGCACCAACGACACGACGCCTTCGTACGCCGGCACTGCCGAAGCCAACGCGACCGTCACCGTGACCGTCGATGGCGCCGTCGCGTGCACCGCGATCGCCACCGCCGCCGGGACGTGGACCTGCACGCCCGCCGTCGCCATCGGCGCGGGCAGCCACACCGTCGACGCCGCCGCCACCGACCAGGCCGGCAATGCGGGCCCGGCCAGCGCGAGCAACGCCTTCACCATCGACCTCACGGCGCCGGCGGCTCCTGTCGTCGCGGCTCCGGTGAATGGCTCGACCACCAACGACACGACGCCCACGTATTCCGGCACCGCTGAAGCGAACAGCACGGTCACCGTCAGCGTCGACGGCGCTCCCGCATGCACTGCCACCGCGAGCGCGGCGGGCGCGTGGTCGTGTACGCCGACCCTTGCAATCGCGGCGGGCTCTCACACCGCCAACGCGATCGCCACCGACGCCGCGGGCAACGCGTCGCCCGTGAGCAACACGAACACCTTCACCCTCGACACCACGGCTCCTGCCGCGCCCGTCGTCACCGCGCCTGCGAACGGCAGCAGCACCAACGACACCACGCCCACCTACTCGGGCACCGCCGAAGCAAACAGCACGGTCACCGTCTCGGTCGACGGCGCCACCGCGTGCACCGCCACCGCCAGCGCCACCGGCGCGTGGACCTGCACCCCCACCGTCGCCCTCGTC
>JAYUXE010000600.1:0-1791 GCA_043753165.1 Archangiaceae bacterium
CGCGCGAGCCACGCGACGATCATCGCGGGGGTCGCGTAGAACAGTCCGACGATCAGGAACATCGGCGGCAAAAAGACTCCCACCAGCGCCGACGCCAAAGGTCCCAACAACCCGAGCCACGCCAGCGTCGAGTAGAGCTTGAGCCTTTTGCGCGGATTCTTCATCAACGTCCCGACCATCGCGGCGAGGCCGTGCCCGCCTCCAACGAGGAAGGGGATGCCGAGTTGCAGCTCGACCGGGTGCAGCGTTTGGGTTCCGTATCGGACGATCGCGCTGATCCACCCGATGCTCCACAGCATCGAGAACAGCGCCGCAGACGCGATCGGCTTCAGGCGCCACTGCCTCGGCGCATGGTCGCGCACCAGCTGAAGATCCGGCGGGCTCACCTCGAGCGCGTACGGGAACCCCAGCGCCAGCAGCGCGTTCACCACCGAGACCCGGCACGGCACGCCGTCGCCGTCGACGAAACGATCGAGCTCTTCCGTGCTCAGCAACGCATCGAGCACATCGCGCGTCTCCTGCGTCGGCGCCTCGCGGGCCAGCGCTGCGATCTCGATCGCGAATCGGTCGGCCGCGTCCGTGCCTTCGGGCGAGTTGGCTCCGGCGACGATGCTCGCCTTCAGTGAGAAGATCTTCGCCACGCGGTCCGCCGCCGGCAGCGCCGTGGCTTTTTCGGCGCGGCCGCCCGCTTCACGCTGCATCGTCGGGTTCGGGCGGCATCTCTGACGAATGGTAGGCGACGCCGATCGCCGTGAGCATGAATGGCCCTGCCAGCGCGAACGCGCCCAGCCCATACGGCAGGCCGAAAACCACCATCGCGATCACGACGACGATGGGCGCCAGCACGATCATCTCTTTGAGGACCTTCAAGTTCAGCCGCAGCGATCGTCGCATCTTCCGCGTGGCAGTCGGCTTCGCGACCGAGAGCGCGGCAAAGGCATCGAGCGCATGAACTGCCGCGACGACGAACGCCGACCCCGCCGCCGTGGCCCACGGGTTCGGGCGGACGTCGAGGTTCGCGGTGAGGAACGCGGCCAACCCGAAGATTCCGTTCCACGCCAGCGAGAGCAGCGCGATCAGCCGCACGGGAATGGTTCCGCGGACGCCGGTCAACACCGACTTCTCGGCACGAATCAGGTCGAGGTCCGCTGGCGTCACCTCCATCGCGTATGGGAAGCCCATCGCAAGCTGCGCGTTGACGATTCCTGCGCGGCACGTGATGCCGGAAGTATCGACAAACCGATCGAGCTCTTTCGAGTCGAGGAGGCCATCGATCAACGCGCGCGTTTCGGCAGTGGGCGACTCGACTGCCAACGCTTTGAGCTCGTGCGCCAGCCGATCGACCGCTTCCCTGTCACCCTCGAGGACGCGTGCCTTCAACGCGCTGATCGTCTCGAGCCGGTTCGATGGCTCAGGCGCGTTCACCGGGGCAGCTTGCCTGATCAAATCTCGTCGCATCGCTTCTCGGCCTCGGCGCGCGCGACCAGGGCCGTCGTCATCATCGGCGTCATCAGGACCATGAACAGAATGAAGTTCACCGGGTGGGTGTCCGCCGCACCGATGAGCGACACCGCCGGCCCCACGAGCCCCAGGCTTGCCAGCAACTTGTAGAGGCGCCTCGGCTTCTTCGCGGACGCGATTCTCTGAGCGCGGTCGCCCGACGCCGCCTCGACCTGCCTTGCGATGTCAGGGACTCGGGTGGATTCCATCAGTCGGCGGCCGTCACCGCAGGGTACTCGGCCTTCGCATCTTTTTGCCGGCCCCACTCGATCGGGCAACCCAGTGACTGCA
>JAYUXE010000601.1:0-1790 GCA_043753165.1 Archangiaceae bacterium
AACTCGGGCAACACGTATTTCTTCATCACCGCGATGGGCGCGGGGGTGGTGCCGCAAAGAATCGACGTCGAGAGACGCCCAGCATTCAGCGCATCGCGCACCTTCTCGCCCATGGGCGCCAGCGTGGCCATGTCGGCCTCAGAGACCCCGGCCTCGGGAATCGGCCCCATCGCCCCCTTCTTCCCCGTCCACATCCACCGCGGCGTCGAGATGAAGGTCGCCCAGGTCGGCCCCTGATCGCACAGCACGATGTGATCGAGGATTCGCGCGCCCGCGCCTTCGAGCCGCGCTTTGAGCTTCAGCCAGCCGACGTGCCACATGTTCCGGCACGCGCAGAGCGCGACGACGGGTGTGTCCTTCAAGACCTTCGCCTGCTCGGATTGCAGGAACGCGGTGACGGGCAGCGACGGCGAGAGGTACCAGACCTGCCACGCGAAGACGACGAGGTCGTATGTCTCGGCCGCGAGCTGCTGCGGCTGCATCGGCGGCGGAATCTCGAGCACCGACTCGGGCATCACATCGAGAAACTTCGGCACGGGCCACGGAAACGGAAACGGCGTCACGGGCTTCGGGTCGAACACGTCGAGCGTCACGTCGCCACCCGCGAGAATCGGCGCCAGCAGCGTGTCGGCGCAGCGCCGCAGCTGACCCGTCTGCGAATGGCAAACCAGCAGCACGCGCTTCACTTCGACTTTCTCACGGTGACCGAGCCGACCAGCCCTTCGCGGGTCGAAGCGGACGATTGGTAGAGCGTGCCGGGCGCTGCGTCTGAAACGACGAAGGCCCCGGCGTCGAACGCCGACGCCGTCGGGAAGATTCCGTGCGGCGCGGGTCGCTGAGGCACGGGTGAACCCTGCTTCAACGTCACGTCGAGCAGCTGCGCAAACCCTTCATCGGGGACGTTCGACAGCAGCCAGCACCCTGCCCCTTCGCCCAGCACGATGGATTCGTCGGTGACATCGAGCCCCAGGCGCGCGCGCTGCTCGGCCGCGGGCGGCACGAAGACGTCAAGCCCACCGACCAGCGCGAAATCGATTTCACCCGCGCGCAGCAGCAGCGCCGCGTTCAGCACCGCCGCCTCGAAGCTCACTTCGTCCTGGCAGATCGCGAGCACCGGGCCTTCGAGCGCGTACGCCTGCGCGATGTAGAACGCGCCCGAATTCCCCACCGAGTTCGCGAACTGAATCGGGCTCGGGATGCTCTGCCCGTCGTACAGCGACTGCACGAACGGCACGAGGTCGGCGAGGTTGCCCAGGCCGGTGCCGAGGAAAACCCCGGTGCGGGCGGCCGGGAGCTTCGTCAGCCCCGCGTGCTTCATCGTCAGCGCCGCCGCCGACAGCGCGAGCTTGATGAACCGGCCAATTTTCCGGAACTTCCCGCCCCACAGCGCCTCGAACTCGGTCTCGATTTCGCGATGCGCGGGCAGCGCCGGCCACGCGCGCGCACAGGCGCCGAGGATAGACAGTGGGGCCGTCATGCCCCGTGGTCCCGCACGAGAAAAGAGGCCGACGTACCGCCGAACCCGAACGAGTTGAACAGGTGCACGCCGGGCTTCCCCTGCGTCGGCTGCGATTTCGTCAGCGGCGCCAGGCCCTGTTCGCCCGGGTTCGTGAAGCCCGCGCTGGCGGGAATGAAGCCGGCCTCGAGCGCCCACAGCCACGCCGTCACCTCGAGCGCCGTCGACGCGCCCAGCGTGTGGCCGAAGATTCCCTTCAGCGATGCGAAGGGCGGCGGGGTCGCACCGAAGACCCGCTGCAGGCCGAGCAGCTCACCCATGTCGTTCACTCTGG
>JAYUXE010000602.1:0-10013 GCA_043753165.1 Archangiaceae bacterium
GACACCGGCGTGAACTTCTGCGCCTGCAGCGCCCCAAGCTCGTACTCCGTCCACCCACCTTCGGGCCCGACCGCGATCACCGCGCGCGCACCGACCGACCGCGGCCGCATCGGCGACGCCGCTTCACCGTGCGCGAGCAGCCGCAACGACGACCCGCAGAACGCGTCGAGCTCATCCTCGACGAACGGCTTGAACCGCTCGCGCACGAGCAGCTCGGGCGGCACGGTGTCGCGCCCCTGCTCGAGGCCGAGCCGGATCAAATGCGCGAGAAACGCAGCGTCGAGCACCTTCGAATCGAAGTAGCTCTTCTCGACCTTCGCCGCGTTGAGCAACACGATGCGATTCACGCCCATCGACGCCGCCGCAGCGAGCACGCGCTTCAGCTGCTTCGGGCGCGGCATCGCCAACACCAGGTCCACGTTCGCGCGCGGCGGAGGCGGCTCGTCGAGCACCACCTTCAACACCAGGACCTCTTTCGTCGCTTCGATCACCTCGGCATGGCCACGCTGCCCGCCGAGCAGCCCGACTTTGACCGTCGCGCCCGCGCGGGCGTGAAGCACCTCGCGCGCGTGGATCAACCGCCGCCCCACGATTCGCACCGCGCCGTCGATCAGCTCGGCGGGCTCGAGGACAAAGTGGTTCAACGCCGCGTTACTGGTTGATGGTCAGCGAATCCGTCTCGCGCTTGATCTCGCCCTTCCACGTCTCGGCGTCCTTGTTCGCGCCCGTCTTCGCCGCCTTCGCCGCGGCCTGCCGCTGCACGAGATCGGCGTGGGTCGAGAAGTAGGGCAGCGACTTGCCGCGCAGCTGCTCGAGGTTGTCCATCTTGTGATCCGTCAGCACCTTCAAGAGCTCGTCGTTGAGCTTCGAGATCACCTCGTAGCCCTGCAGCATCGCGCCGGTGCATACCTGCAGGGTGTGCGAGCCGAGCGCAACGAACTGCGCCGCGTCGAAGCCCGTCTCGATGCCGCCCATGCCCGAAATCGGAACGCCAGGAATCGCGCGCGCGATCTCCATCACGTGTCGCAGCGCAATCGGCCGCACCGCCTGGCCCGAGTACCCGCCCGGCACGCTGTAGCCTTCGACCGTCGGCATCGGGCGCAACGTGCGCAGGTCGATGCCGATGACCGAGAGAATCGTGTTGATGGTGCTGAGGCCGTCTGCGCCTGCTTCCATCGCGGCCCTCGCGGGCACTTTCGGGTCGCCGACGTTCGGCGTCATCTTCGCCCACACCGGAATCTTCGCGACCTCTTTCACCCAGCCGCAGACCTCGCGAACGATGCTCGGATCTTCGCCCATCGCCATGCCCATCTTCCGTTCGGGCAGGCCATGCGGACACGAGAGGTTCAGCTCGAAGCCGTCGACGCCGGTCTCTTGCACTTCGCGGATGATCTGCTGCCACGCTTCCTTGCGGTACTCCTCCATCACCGAGGCGATCAGCACGCGGTTCGTGTACTGCTTCTTCAACGCGCGGAACTCTTCGAGCCACGTCGCATAAGGCCGGTCTGAGATGAGCTCGATGTTCTCGAAGCCGACGATCACGTCGGGGTTGTTCGGATCTTTCAGCTTCCCGTAGCGCGGGGCCGTGTTCACCACCTTGCTCGCATCCAGGCTGATCGTCTTGCCGACGACGCCGCCCCAGCCGAGGTCGAAGCTCTTGGCGATCACCTTCGCGTTCGTGCCCGGAGGTCCCGAGCCGAGCAGGTAGGGATTCTCGAACTCGATTCCGGTGACTGTGGTCTTGAGCGTCGGCGCCATTGGATGTTGCCCCCTGAAGGAAGCGCGTCAGATATCGCCATTTCTGTTAGGCGTCGAGGCTGTGGGCCAGACTATTTCCCCCGATGCACCGCGTGAAATCTGCCGACGCTGCCGGCGTCCCACGCGCGTGTGCTTCTGCGATCGCCTGACGCAGATCGACAGCAAGACGCACGTCGTCTTCATCCAACATCCCCTCGAAGCTCGCGTCGCGATCAGCACGTGCCGCATGGCGCACCTGTCGCTTCCGAACTCCGAGCTGCACGTCGCGCTCGACGCCGATGACGTGCCTGGACTCGCCGAAACGCTGTCGAAACCTGGCACCGCGCTGCTGTTCCCCGCGAGCGACGCGA
Source organism: Archangiaceae bacterium (assembly GCA_043753165.1). Classification (GTDB taxonomy): domain Bacteria; phylum Myxococcota; class Myxococcia; order Myxococcales; family Myxococcaceae; genus JAGSPQ01. The sequence continues at coordinate 2,109 of JAYUXE010000602.1, forward strand.
CCGATGTCGATGCGCTCACCGAGAAGCCGACCACCCTCGTCGTCGTCGATGGCACGTGGGACAACGCGAAGAAGCTCTTCCAGCGCTCGCCGCTGCTCAAGTCGCTGCCGCGCATCGGCTTCGTGCCGCCTGCTCCAGGGAACTACCGCATCCGGAAAGAGCCGGCCGAGCACTGCCTGTCGACGATCGAGGCGGTGGCGCAGGTGCTGGAGCGCCTCGAGAAGGCACCGGGGCGGTTCACTCCGATTCTCGGCGCGTTCGATCGCATGGTCGACCTGCAGCTCGGCTTCATCGAAAAGCACGACGGCAAGAGCCGGTACGATCATCCGCGCCGCCGCAACGTCGTCGGTCGATCTCCGCTGAAGCGCTTGAAGGAAGTTGCCGATCGCCTGGTCGTCACGTTCGCCGAAGCCAACGCGTGGCCCCGCGACGATGCGCCGCCGGGTGGCTATGCCGAGCTGCTGCAGCTCGTGGCGTACCGGCTCGCCGATGGCGCGCGCTTCGAGGCGCTGCTCAAGCCTGACTCTGCGTTGTCACCTGCCGCTCCGCTTCACCTCGGCGTCACGGCCGAGGCGCTGCTGCACGGGGAAGATCGCGCCGCCGCCATCGCGCGGTGGAAGGGGTTCATTCGTCCCGAGGACGTCGTCTGCACGTGGGGCCGGTACCCGATCGATCTGCTGCGCGGCGAAGGCGTCGTCCCGGCGATGTCGATGGATCTCCGCGCGGTGCTCGCGCAGCAGCTTCACCGCCGGCCCGGCGCAGTTCCGGATTCGGGGAGCGGACCGCGCGCGTTGCGGCGCCTGGACGCGCTGGTCGATGTCACCCGTGGCTTGCTAAAGTAACTGCATGGCTGCGGTGACCGGACGCGATGCGATTCTGGCGCTCACGGCGGACGTCGCGGGTCTACAAAAGTCTTCGCGCGCCACCGTCGAACATCTCGAGGAACTATCGGGTCATTTCGAGCGGGTGACGGCGAACCTCGACGCGCTGACCAAGATCGCCAAAGAGAGCAGCAAACAAACGGATCGAATGGCTCGAACGCTGGCGCAGGCGGTCGATCTGCTCGACGATCATGAGGCGCGGATCGCCGCCCTCGAAGCACGAGAGTAGGTCCCCCACGCAGCCTTGCCCCTGATCGCGCCTACGACCGGCCACGATTTTTCGGCGGTTTTGGCCCGAATCTGTGCCGAAGGGTGCGCAAACCGCGTGGCTTTTTGGCGGATCCCGTAAACGACCTTTCAGGTGTGACAACCACAGTTAACACCTTGAAATAACTAAGAAAACCATATTGACGGGGCGATTTGCACCGTCAACAATCGCGCCCCTGCCACTTCAGTTTTTGAACAGGAGTTCGACCATGCGTCTTCGCACCCCAATGTTGCTTTTGCTCACGGCCGCCGCGGCTTGTGACGGTCGCATCGAGGTCGGGCCCAATGCCCCCATCGGGAACACGGGCACGGGCGGCAACATCGGAGGCACCGGCGGCAACATCGGAGGCACCGGTGGAAACATCGGCGGCACGGGCGGAGGCAACGTCGGGGTGGTGATCGACAAGTCCTGCGACCCGTCGAAGTACATGGGCATTACGCTGCCGACGATCGAGGCCGACTTCGCCGCGAACGTCTACCCGAAGATGCTCAACCAGCAGACGGGCTGCGTCTCGTGCCACCAGACGACTTCTGGCCGCCAGTTCCTCATTGCAGCCGGCACCAACGGCGCCGCAGCGCAGACGTTCAACACGACGCGCGCGAGCCGCTTCTTCGAAGACAAGCCGGGCTCGCTGGTCGACCGCATGATCAGCGCCGACCCGATGGCGAAGATGCCGAAGGGTCCCGTCTCGTGGGCCCGCGCCGACATCGAAGCGGTGGTGAAGATCGGGTGCCAGCTGAAGGCCTACGAAATGGGCGGCGGAGCGGCGGCCGACGAAATCTTCCCTCCCAACCTCCTCACGCCTTTCACCGGCCCGGCCAGCACCGTCTACGACAACACCTTCCTCAACTACCCGCAGCTGCGCGGCAAGGTGAAGCAGGTGTTCGCCGATGACTGGATTCGCGGGACGCCGGCAGTGAACCAATTCACGAAGAACATCGGTTTGTTCGGCGGCGTCGACTTCGTCGCGCAGTTCGTCGAAGCGCGCGTCGCGACGCCCGAGTTCCTGCTTGGCCTCGACGCGCTCGCTCCGGACGTTTGCGGCAGGGCGCAGACGGCGAAGACGGGTCCGTTCACGGGCATCGACACGGCGATCAGCATCGTCGACGTCCCGGCCGGTACGACCGCGACGGTCGAAGCCGAGGCGATGATGCCGAGCCCCGGTGACGGCCAGCCGTCGACGGGCGGCTACCTGCTGTTCACCAACGGCACGCTCACCACGTCGTTCAACGCGCCCGGCACGGGCAGCTACACGGTGACGATCAAGGCCTACGCGAGCGTGGCGGGCGGCATCGGCGCAGACATGGATCTCATCGTCGACGGCCAGGTGCTGAAGACGTGGCAGGTGATGAACGCCGCTCCGTACGCGGCACAGCCCACGTTCACGATCCCGAACCTCACGGGCGGCGCGCACGCGGTCTCGGTCGCCTTCACCAACGACGGCAACGTCAACGGCATGGACCGCAACCTCTGGGTCGACAACGTCGTCATCGCAGGCCCCACGGGCGGCGGCACCGGCACTGCGCGGACGACGCAGGCGCGCAACAGCCTCAACACCCTCTACAAGAAGATGCTGTACCGCAACGCGAGCACGACCGAGCTCGACGCCACCTATACGCTGCTCAAGGACCTCAGTGGCTTCGGGACGCTGCCTGACGCGTGGGCGGGCGTGTGCGAAGCCCTGGTGCGTCACCCCGACTTCCTCTTCACGCTCGAGCCCAGCTACGAGACGGCGACGCCGGCGGATCGCGCGACGCTGATGCAGGTGAAGCTCGCCCTCGACCTGCTCGGCCGCACGCCGACGGCCGCCGAGCTCGCGAACGGAAAGAACTTCGAACAGCAGCTCGACGGGTGGCTCGCGACCAACGAGTTCCGCGATTACTACTTCTCGCGCATTCAGCTGCGCACCGAGAGCCAGTCGACGGCGGTCACCGACGAGCCCGCGCGGCTGTGGACGTACATCGCGGTGAACGGGTTGCCGTACAGCGACCTGCTGGCGGGCGACTACATCGTCGACGCGACGTGGACCAAGCAGAGCCGGCCCGCGTACCACGGCAAGACGGGCATGCTGACGATGAAGGGCTTCATCAGCAACAAGCCGGGCCTGCCGCACTACAACTACGCGGCGCGCGTCTTCACCGACTTCATGGGGTACGTGTTCGAGGTGCCGCAAGAGGTGTTCGACCAGCGCGGCACAGCGACGGCGGCCTCGACGGTCGACCCGACCAGCGTGTGCTTCAACTGCCACCAGAACCTGACGCCGCTGGCGACGCAGCGCCTCGCGTGGGACGACAACGGCGACTTCCGCACCGTCGATGATCAGGGCATCGCCATCAACGACACCGACCGTGGCCTGGTGCCTTCGTATGCGTTCAAGGGCAAGGGCATGGAAGCGTTCGCGACGCAGGCGGTGAAGAAGGAAACCTTCAAGCGCCGGGTGCTCAACTCGCAGTACCGGTTGCTGATGGGCCGCGAGATGCGCCACGCCGAAGATGAACGCGTCATCTACAAGCAGCTGTGGGACGTGTCGTTGAGCTCGAACGAAAAGTTGAAGTCCGTGATCAAGGCGATCGCGATGTCGAACCGCTACCAGAGGACTCCATGAAACGCCGATCATTTCTCGCAGGGGCCGCAGCCGGTGGCGTCATCAGCACCCTCGACTGGCTCGGGTACTTCCGGGCGTTCGGGGTGCCGGGCACGGCGAAGGAACTGGGCATCGCCTCGGCACACGCGCAGGCGGCGTCCGAGCCGAAGTTCCTCATCTACTGGTTCCAGGAAGGCGGCTGGGACAGCTATTCGATGTTCAGCCCGCTGGTGACTGCGAATGACGCGGCGACGCTGCAGTACACGAACGGGCAGCTGAACCCGAGCCCGGCCTGGAGCAACCAGTTCTACCGGCCGAAGAGCTACGGCGTCGACGCGGCGCACTACAACGCCAAGCTCACGGGCAACATCCAGCACGGCTTTCTGGCGAACGACGGCATCGACCTGATGAACGACATGGCGGTGGTGAGCTCGCACGCGGGCAACACGTTCCATTCCGGTGGCCGCTTCGACTACCACTACGGCAAGTACAGCAACTCGATGTCGGCGCAGCGTGGCCCGACCGAGCGCAGCGTGATGCAGGCGTTCGCGGAAGTGCATGGCGCGAACCTGCCGCTGGCGAACATCAGCTGGCACCGTTGGTTGTCGGACGGCGAGCTCACCGAGCTCAACTACCCGGAAGGCACGGGCTACTACGAGAAGCTGGGCCCGGCCTTCGCGCACACGACGTACGGCAAGACGCCGGCGGACATGCGGAACCGGCTGGCGAGCCTGGGCGGAGTGACCGCAGGTGCACGGCAGGCCCGCATCCGCACGTTCGTCGACAACCTGCACACGAACTTCGTGAAGGACAAGAACAGCGAGTCGGTGAAGGCGTTCGACTCGGCGGTGAAGATTCACAAGCAGCTGACGGGCGGCACGGGCGTGGTGATCAACCCGGCGACGATGTTCACCGACATGACGTTGCGGTCGGAGTTCGGAGTGGCGACGGCGGACGAGCAGACGACGGCGACGAGCGTGAATGGAAACCCGGCGCGGTCGAAGGACGCTCCGTCGACGAACGTGCAGGCGTTGATGACGTACGAGATGATGACGAAGGGCCTGTCGTGCGCGTTCTGGATTGAGAGCCGGCAGATTCGCGGCTTCGATTCGCACCGCGATCGCAGCGGCATTCTGAACAACAAGGGCCAGACGGATCAGCTGGCGATGATGAAGAGCAACCTCTGGACGCCGCTGAAGGCGTTGGTGAACAAGCTCAAGAACACGACGCACGTGCCCAGCGGCAAGAAGTTCTGGGACCTGACGACGATCGTGCTGGCCAGCGAAATGGGCCGGACGATTCAGGGCGACGTGTCGAGCATCCTGGCTTCGGCCGACACCGACGCGGTGAAGTACCAGAACATCATGGAACAGGACTGCTGCCAGCACTGGAAGGTGGGCTCGACGGTGTTCCTGGGTGGGAACGTGAAGGGCAACACGCAATGGGGCAAGGTCGGCACGAGCTCGCTGGAAGGAATCCCGCTGCTGCCGACGGGCAACCTGGACCCGGCGTACGACGCGACGACGGGCCTGCTGAAGGCGGGGATGACGAAGGACCCGGCGAGCTACATCAGCGACGCGGGCAACGTGTACGCGACGGCGCTGGAAATCGCGGGCATCAACCCGGCGGGCAAGGGGAAGAACACGAAGCCCCCGATGTCGTTCATCAAGAAGGTTTGACGATAGGGAACCTGCGGCTGCTGCTCTTCGGAGCGGCGCTCGGCTGGGGCCTGTTCCCGTACTGGGGCGGGCTGGGGTTTGCCGCGGTGTATGGCCTGCTGCTGTTGACGGTGAAGTCGAAGCAGCGGGCGGCGGCGAAGAAGCTTTCCGCGCACGAGGCCGAGCTGTCGAAGTCGGTGTCGGCTGAGGCGATCGGATTCGCGAAGCAGCACCCGCTGTTCTACGTCTGGCCCGCGGCGGCGAAGGAATGGGCGCTGACGATGAAGGTGGTGTCGCTGATGGTGCTGCTGCTGTCGGCGTGGTTCATCGCGCGCGGGCTGCTGTTCTGGCAGCCGTGGGTGATTCTGTGCCTCGTCCCCGCCACTGCGATCTTCTTTCTCGGGGTCACGTGGGGCGACCGGCTGGACCTCGAGAATGTGCTGCCCGAGCCGAAGTGGGCGGGGCGGAAGGTGCTTCACGACGAGGTTCGCCGGGTCCTGGTCCTGCAGTCGCTGGCGGGGAAGTGGTCGCCGGGCGACCCGGCCTGATGAATCGTCAGGGCTCGACCGGGCACGCAAGGGGGGCGGCTCGACTTCGCGGGCGCTCTTGCGTATAGCCCCGGGTTTCCAAGGATTCTCCCCAGATGGCAAACGTCGACTCCAGCCCCGAGCAGACCCCCGCCGAGGAACAGTCGATCGATCTGCGCTCGTACTGGCGCATCGTGTCCAAGCGGCGCTGGCTGATCTTGATCACGTTTGCCGTCGTGACTGCCATCTCGGTCGTCTACACGCTGCGGTTGCCCAAGATCTACTCGGCGACGACCAGCCTGATCATCGAGACGTCGGCGCCGAAGATCCTCAATGGCCAGGTGCAGGACGTCGCCGACAGCAACCAGCCGTTCTGGGTCAGCAAGGAATACTACGAGACGCAGTACAACATTCTGCGCAGCCGTGCAGTTGCCGAGCGCGTGGTGCAGAAGCTTCGCGTGGGTCGCGACGACAGGCTGCTCGGCCTGGACAACATCGATTCAGCCGACGCCCGCGAAAAGGGCTTGAAGGCGCTGCAGAAGCTTCGTGAGTCGATGCAGGCGCGCACGGATCCGGCCGCAGTCGTATTGGGTCGAATTCAGGTCGAGCCCGTCAAGGATTCCCGTGTGACGAAGTTGACCGTCGAAGACGCGGATCCAGTGCTGGCCGCTGCGCTGGCGAACGTGTTTGCCGTCGCGTACATGGAACAAAGCCTCGCTTCAAAGTCGGTCACCACTGTCGAGGCCACTGAGTCGCTCGAGCTTCGGCTGCCTGAGCTCGACGAGAAAGTTCAGGAGTCCACGCAGGCGGTCGCGGACTTCAAGAAGAAGAACAAGATTGGTGCGTCACTGGAAGAACGGGTGCGGCTGACTGCGACGCGCGTCACCCGCATGAGCGAAGAGCTGATGTTGTTGCGCATCAAGAAAGCGAGCCTCAAGGCCCGCTCGGACGCGATTACTGCGCTGCGCAAGGCCGACACCAAGGATGAAGTAGCGCGTGCGGCGCTCATCCCCGACTCGCTGGCTGCGACGTCGCAGATGATGAAGACGAAGCTGCTCGACGTGCGGAGCGAATGCGAGCTGCTCGAGATCCGGTTGCTGGCGGACCACCCGAAGATGATCGAGTGCAAGACCAAGCTCGCCAGCGTCGACAAGTCCTACAACGCCGAGGTCGAGACGGTGCTGAGCCGCGCACAGGCCGAGTACGTCAACGCCCTGCAGAACGAGAAGAACCTTTCTGATGAGCTCAACGACGCCAAGGTCGAAGCGGAAGAGCTCGCGGGCTACGAGCCGGCGTACATGAAGTTGAAGCGCGTCAACGACACAAATCTCCGCCTCTACGAAGTCGCGCTAAAGAGCCTGAAAGAGACTGATCTTTCATCGACGACGCGACTGAACAACGTGAACATCCTCGACGCTGCCCGCCCCGTGATGTCCCCGAGCAAACCCCGGGTGACCTACAACCTGATGGTCGGCTTGGCACTCGCTCTCGCTTTGAGCCTGGGCCTGGCCTTTGGGCTCGAGCTCCTCGACAACACGATCACCACGCAGGAACAGATCGAAGAGCGTCTCGGCGTTGCCTTCCTGGGCATCGTCCCCAGCATGGACGGCAAGGATCGTGGTGCCGCTCACAGCGACCTCGTTGTTCACGAACAACCAAAGAGTGCCGTGGCCGAGTGCTGTCGAGCCATCCGCACCAATCTGTTGTTCATGTCACCTGAACGGCCGCTGAAATCCATCTTGGTGACGTCGGCCGGGCCCCGCGACGGGAAAACCACCACTGCCGCGTCGATGGCGATCACGATGGCTGAAAGTGGCAACCGCGTGCTGCTCGTCGATGCCGACCTTCGCAGGCCACGCGTGCACAACGCCTTCAAGACCACGAATGGCGCCGGCCTTTCTTCGCTGATCCTTGGTGAAGGCGAACTCAAGGACACCTGTAAGAGCTCGGGCGTGCCGAACCTGTCACTGCTGACGTGCGGCCCGAT
>JAYUXE010000603.1:0-1789 GCA_043753165.1 Archangiaceae bacterium
GTGAACGATGTGATCGCGACCTTCGGCCGGATGGGGAAGAACGACGCGGGCAAGAAGCTGCTGGCCGAGGCGTTTCGTTGCAACGGCTGGGGCGTGGCGGTCGAAGGCGACTTCGCGCCCGTCATCGCGTTGATCAACGCGAAAGACGCGAAGCCGTTGGTGGCCCCGGCAGAGCCGAAAAAAAAATAGCGCCTCACCTGATGCAGTTGCAGCACACGGGCTCAGAACAGAAAGCCAAACCCGAGCTGAACGCCCACGTGGTGAAGCAACGGGTCCCCCGGCTCGTTCACGAGGTAGCGGGCCGTTGGTATGTCGTACGGGACGAAGCTCTTCGGCGAGCACGTCGGGCTCACCGGCTCGTGAGGCCGCACACTCAACTCCATTCGTTTGTTCAGCTCGTCCAGATCGGCGCGGTTGCAGCCATTCACTGTCTGCGCGCCGGCGGTGAACATCACGTCGCGAAGGTCGATGCGGACGACGAACCGGTTGGCGATGATGAGACGCACGCCAGTTCCGACGACGCCGATGGGTCGAAGCCCCGTCTCGCCAAACGTCGCCGGCCCGGCCGCGTTCTCGGGCTTGAGTTGGTGAATCGTGAAACCAACGCCGGCTCCGCCGTGGACGACGAAGCCGAGGTGCACGTTGCGGTGAATCTGGCCGGACAGGGGAAGGGCTTCGACCTCGAGCAACGCGTTCCATACGTTCAGCGCCGTGTGCCCGCTTTCGATCTCGAAGCGAGCGGCACCATCAAGCTCGCGTTTGAAAGCGGACTCGCGGGTGATCGCGTTCCACGTGCCGGTGGCCCTGAGCGCAAGAAGCGGGTGCAGGTGCCAGGCGAGGCTCGCCCCAATTCCCATCTGCTCCGTCAGTCCTTTGTACGTCTCCGCGTTGGCCGAGACCGCGACCTCGAACCGCCGCACGTCTTGCGCGAAGGCCGACGACGCAACGAGCAGCGGAATGAGAAGGCGCATGAAACGCACTCTGGGCGATCAACCGCCGGAAGTTCAAACCGCCGCGGCAACGGCGCGCTTGCCAGCGAGCTCACGGTGAATGAGGTACGCGAGGACGGCGATGCTGCCGAGAAAGAAGGTGGCGACCTGGTATGGCCACGCGACGATGCCGCGTTCCTTCGCGTCGTGCCGGAGCCAACCCCACGCGATGGTCAGTGAGATGAAGAGGTCGATAATCACCTGCATTCCCCACCGCTCGCGCAGGGCCAGCGCGATGAACCCGAAGTACCCCTCGGTGACGATGACGTAGCCCGAGTAGGCGCTGAAGGCGGCGAGCAGCACGACGAGGACGGTGAGGCGCATGGCGTTTTCTCGGGTTTGGGTTGAACGCAAGGTACGGGCGCGACCCCCGGCGCACCATGACCTGCGAGGTCAAGCGGGCCCGCTCGATGGGCTGCTTCTGCCTCGACTGTTCTCGGGGTCGGTTCCGTGGCACTGCGTTTCGCCGGCGGCTTCGAAGGTACCGCTGCGCAGGAGTCGCGGGAGACGACCGCGTCGTCGTTCTCGGTGCCGAGCACCCTTCGTTGAGCATTGCCGAGAGCTGCGGCAAATCCTGGGCATGGTCGAGTCTGGAAAAATCAACGCGGGCGAAGCCGAACGCCTCATCCGCGCCATCAGCCGTCAGTAGACGTTGTACTGGGCCCGCAGCGCTTCGTGCTCTGCGGCGTTCTTCGACGGGTGAAGCTTCCGCGTCGAGTCGTGCAGGTAGTACCAGTACGGATTTTCCTCGGGCCGGCAGGCGGCCAGCAGCGACTCCACCGTCGGAGCGCCAATCGGCC
>JAYUXE010000604.1:0-1786 GCA_043753165.1 Archangiaceae bacterium
TGGTGGTGTTCGAAGGCGAGGCGAACGGCGAACGCGAGCTGACGCTTTTGGCCCTGCTGGAAAAAGGCGCGGGCGTGGTGGACTTCGAGCAGCGCATCGACGCGGTGCAGGCCGATGACCTGTGCCACTTCATCTACACCTCGGGCACGACGGGCGACCCGAAGGGCGTGATGTTGAGCCACGGCAACTGGGCGTACGAGGCGAAGACCTGCTCACAGATTGGCCTGATGAAGGACGACGACTCAGTGATGTTGTTTCTGCCGCTGGCGCATTCATTCGCGCAGGTGATCAAGGCGGCGTGGCTGGGCCTGGGCTTCAAGCTCGTGTTCGCCGAATCAATCGACAAGCTGATGGTGAACCTGGCCGAGGCGAAGCCATCGATTCTGCCGGCGGTGCCGCGCGTGTTCGAGAAGGTGTTCAGCGGCGTGCAGGCAAATGCGACGGGCGCACCGGGGGTGAAGGGCCGGCTCGGGCGCTGGGCGTTTCGGTTGTTCGACGAGTACGTCGAGGCGAAGTCTTCGGGCAGGGCGTACGACTCGCTGGGCTGGACGCTGGCGAAGCGGCTGGTGTTCTCGAAGGTGAAGGCCGGGCTCGACCAGAAGCTGGGAGGCCGCATGCGGCTCTTCATCTCGGGCGGCGCGCCGCTGTCGCGCAAGATTGGGTACTTCTTCGAGCTGCTGGGCTTTGAAGTGCTCGAAGGCTTCGGGCTCACCGAGACGTCGGCAGCGAGCTGTGTGAACCGGCCGGGGCAGGTGAAGATTGGCACGGTCGGGCCGGCAATTCCCGGCACTGAAGTGAAGATCGCCAGCGACGGCGAGATCTTGATCAGGGGGCCCGGGGTGATGAAGGGCTACCACGCGAACCCAGACGCGACCTCCGAGGTGCTCGAGCGCGACGGGTGGTTCCATTCGGGCGACATCGGCGAAATCGATTCCGAGGGCCGCGTGCGCATCACCGATCGCAAGAAGGACATCATCGTCACCGCAGGCGGGAAGAACGTCGCGCCGCAGAACCTCGAGAACGTGCTCAAGACCCACGGCCTCATCAGCACCGCGATGGTCTACGGCGATCAGCGGCCGTACCTCACCGTGCTGATCTGCGTGAATGAAGAGGCCGCGCGAAAGCTCGTGTCTGCGGGCTCGTACGCCGAGCTCGCCGCGCGTCCCGAGATTCGCGAGGCGGTGCAGCGGGTGCTGACCCAGGTGAACGCCGAGCAGCCGCCGTACAACACGCTGAAGAAGTTCCACCTGATGGATCACGACTTCACGCAGGAAACGGGCGAGCTCACCCCCACGCTGAAGGTGAAGCGGAAGCTCTGCACCCAGAAATACCTGCCCCTGCTCGACGCGATGTACCGCTGATGGCGTGGGGACTGCTGTTCCTGGCGGGGCTGATGGAGGCCGGCTGGGCGATTGGCATCAAGTACACCGACGGCTTCACCCGGCCGATTCCCAGCGTGCTGGTTGCGCTCGGCGTGATCGGCAGCCTGTTGCTGCTGTCGATTGCGGCGCGCACGATTCCCATCGGTACGGCCTATGCGGTGTGGGTGGGAATCGGTGCGTCGGGGGCGGCGGTACTCGGCATCGCCCTGCTGAAAGAGAGCGCCTCGCCTGCGCGCATCTTCTTTCTCGTGTTGCTGGTCATCGCGGTGGCGGGGCTCAAGGCCACCGCCAGCCGGTGACCGACTAACCCTGCTTGGTCGCGGCCTTGTCGGGCGAAGCGACGGTGGCGTTCGGCCCACCTTCTGCAATCTTGTCTTTCGCGGCCTGTTCCGGCGTCGGCTCGT
>JAYUXE010000605.1:0-4456 GCA_043753165.1 Archangiaceae bacterium
TGGACGCGCACGTGGAAGCACATGTTCGCCTTCGCCAACACGATCGTCGATCGCATCGAGCTCGGCGTCGACGGCCCGAAGCGCTTCACCCGCGTCGCCGAAGAAGGCCTCGGCGAAATGGTCTATTCGACCGTCAAGGAAAAGGGAGCGATCCTCCTCACCGCCCACCTCGGCAGCTGGGAGCTCGCGTCCGGCATGCTCAGTCAGCGGCTCAACGCGCCCTTCGACATCGTCGCGTACGACGGCGAAGAGCCGCACGTGCGCGCGGCGATCGAACGCAGCAGCGAAAAGTTCAAACCGAACGTGTTGCCCGTGGGCAAGGGCGAGCTCGCCGCGCTCGACATCCTCCGCGCGCTGCGGGCTGGCCACATGGTTGCGCTGCAGGGCGACCGCACGGTCGACGAACGCACGGTCGAGGTCGACTTCCTCGGACACAAGGCGCACTTCCCGGTGGGCCCGTTCGTGATCGCCGCGCTGTCGGCAGCGCCCGTGGTGCCGGCGTTCAACATCCGCATCGCGCCGTACAAGTACGAGTTCTTCGCGTTCCCGCCGCGGACGTACGCGTTTGATCGAACGAAAGACAAGAACGCCCAGCTTCACGAGTGGGTCCAGGACTACGTGCGAAAGCTCGAGCAGGTCGTCGCGAAGCACCCGCTGCAGTGGTTCAACTTCTACGACTTCTGGGCGAAGCCCGGGTCGGCGCCATGAAGCGTGTGCCCGCGAAATGGACGAAGGCGTCCGAGCGCGCGCCGCAGGACCTGCACATCTTCCAGCTGCGGGTGCTCGAGGCGGCAGATCCGCGCGACGGCAAGCTGCACCCGCGCGTCGTGCTCGACAGCCCCGACTGGGTGAACGTGATCCCGGTGACGCCATCGGGCGAGATCGTGATGATTCGCCAGTTCCGGTTCGGCACGTGGTCGGTGCAGCTCGAGATTCCAGGCGGCATGGTCGACAAGGGCGAGGATCCGGCGGTCGCGGTGCTGCGCGAGCTCGAGGAAGAGACGGGGTATCGCGCAGGCAAGCTGCTCTCGCTGGGCTGGTGCCACCCGAATCCGGCGATCCTCAACAACAAGCTGCATTGCTACCTCGCGCTCGACTGCGTGCAGCACGGCGCGGGAGATCCGGACGAAGGGGAAGACATCTCGGTCGAGCTCTACTCGCGCGCCGACGTGCAGAAGTTTCTGCGCGACGGCGAGATCACGCACTCGGCGGTGATCACCGCGTTCTCGTTCGAGCAGCTGCGGGGCCCCGCGTGAAAGCCGTTCGCCTGCACGGCTACGGCGGGCCCGAGGTGCTGAAGCTCGAAGACGTCGAAGTGCCGGTGCCGGGGCCGCGCGATGTGCTGATTGTCGTGCGCGCGACGTCGGTGAACCCCGTCGACTGGAAGATTCGCAGCGGCGGGCAGCGCAACGTCGTGCATTACAAGCTTCCGTGGATCCTCGGGCTCGACGTCTCGGGCGTGGTCGAGGCCGTGGGCGCACAGGTGACGCGGTTCAAGCCGGGCGACGCGGTGTGGTCGTCGCCGACCTACAAACGGCCGGGCACGTACGCGGAAAAGGTCTGCGTCGACGAGCGAGAGGTGGGCTTCAAGCCTTCGAACCTGACCCACGACGAGGCGGCGTCGCTGCCGCTGGTCGCCCTGACGGCGTACCAGTGCGTGGTCGAGAAGGGGCGCGTCGAACGCGGCCAGACGGTGCTGATTCACGCGGGCGCCGGCGGTGTGGGCAGCTTCGCGATTCAGCTCGCAAAGCACCTGGGCGCACGGGTGATCACGACCTGCAGCGCGAAGAACGCGGACTTCGTGAAGGGCCTCGGGGCCGATGTCGCCGTCGACTACACGACGCAGAAGTTCGAAGACTTCGGCCCGGTGGACTTCGTGCTCGATTCATTGGGCGAAGCAGCGCTCGCGCGGCACGCAAAGGTCATACGGCGTGGCGGGCGCATGTCGAACATCACCGTCGACCTGCCGAAGCACGTGGAAAAGTATGGGCCGTTCTTCAGCTTGTTCACGATCGCCGCGGTGATGATCTGGGTTCACCTGTGGCCCCTGCTGCGCGCCGGCATTCGCGTGCGGCACGTCATCAAGCGATCCGATGGTGATCAACTGCAGCAGATCGCACGGCTCGTCGAGGCAGGGGCGATCAAGCCGGTGATCGATCGAACCTTTCAGTTGGCCCAGCTGGCCGAAGCCCACCGGCTCAGCGAGACCCACCGCGCGCGCGGGAAGATCGTGATTCACGTCTCGGACGGATAGCCCCCGGCTACTTCGGCGCGTCCGCGGCCACCGCGAACACCTTCACCATCACCCCATCGCCGATGGCCAGCAGCTTCTGGTCGGGTGAGATCGCGACGAACCCCACCTTTTCCAACGGGACCTTCTGCACGATCGACCGTTTCGAGGTCTCGTAGATCCGCACCCACTTGTCTTCGGACGCGACGGCCAGCAGCGAGCCGTCTTTGCTGACCGCGACCGACGAGACCCCCATCGTCGCGCCGGTGAAGGCGCCGACGTTCGACCCGCCGGGCAACGAAATCACCTGAACGTCCTTCTCCTTGCCGCTGTACGCGTAGAGCTGCTTCGCGTCGGGCGACAGCAGGCTCGAGGTGGGGCTCGTGCCCTTCGTTTCCTTCTTCGGCTTGCCCGACGGCAGCTCGTACTGCAGCAGCGCGCCGGCCTTGCCGACGCCGATCAACGCCTTGCCGTCTTTCGTGAAATCGGGCGTCCGCGCACGCACCTCGAACAGCTCTTTTCCATCGGCCACCGCGAAGACTTCACCCGTGCCGCCAATGCCGCCGCCCGCGAGGTACTTCCCGTCGGCGCTGAACGCGACGTGCGCCAGCGGCTCGGCGTTGTGCACCACCCGCACCGGCTTCCCGTCGGGAATCGACCAGAGGTTGATCGCGAGCCCCGCGTCGCCCGCCGCCAACAGCTTTCCGTCGGCACTGAACGCCAGCGAGGCGACGTTGTCCTTCGGGCCGGTGAGCTTCAGCAGCTCTTTGCCCGTCGCCACGTCCCACACCCGCACGGCCTTCTCGAACCCCGCCGACGCCAGCAGCTTGCCGTCGGGCGAGAACACGATGGCGACCACGGTGCCTTCGTGACCCTGAAACAACCGGGGATGCCCCGGCACCAGCGAGGGGTCGGGCGTCGCCGCGAGGAACACCGTCAACAAGAGTGAGATCATGGCTGCTTCCTCCGCTTCTTCAAGATGTCCTGACCCTTCTGCGACCGCGTCCACGTGCCAGACCTGCCGCCCGACTTGTGCTCGAGCTGCAGATTTTCAATCACCATTCCGCGATCCGACGATTTGAGCATGTCGTACACCGTGAGGGCCGCAGCGCAGGCGGCCGTGAGCGCTTCCATCTCGACGCCGGTACGCCCCACGGTCTTCACCGTCGCGGTGATTTCGACGCCGACCAGCACGGGCGTCACCTGCATCTCGACCCCCGACAGCTCGATCGGGTGACACAGCGGCACCAGGTCGGGGGTTCGTTTCGCCGCCATCACCCCGGCCAGCCGGGCCGCCGCGAGGACGTCGCCCTTCTCGACCTTGCCCGAACGAATCAGCGCCAGCGTCTCGGGCGCCATGCGCACGCGGGCGGTCGCGCTCGCGACCCGTTCGGTCACCTGCTTGCTGCCGACATCGACCATTTTCATCGTCGGCTTCCTATCACCCGCGCGCGGCGTTCACGGCCTGCAGCAAATCGGCGGTGAGATCGTCGGGGTCCTCGAGCCCCACCGAGACGCGAATCAGCCCTTCGCCGATGCCGGCCGCCACCCTTTCTTCTGCCGTCAGTCGCCGCGCGGCGGCCGTGGCCGCGTGCATCACCAGCGTCGCGACATCGCCCAGCGACGGGGCCGGCCGCGCGAGCTTGACCGACTCGAGAAACTTGAACGCCACCGCGCGGGTCGCCTGGGGAATCTCGAACGTGAGCATCCCGCCGAAGCCCGCCAACTCGACGTCGAGCACCTTCCGCGCGATCGCGTGATGCGGGTGCGAGGCGAGGCCCGGGTAGCGAACGTTCTCGACCTTGCCCGAGGCCACCAGCGCGTTCGCGACATGCAGCGCGTTGCTCGCGTGCGCCTTCATTCGCAGCGGCAGCGTCCGCACCCCCCGCAACGTGAGCCACGCCTCGAACGGCCCAAGCACGTCGCCGCGAAGCACGCGCGCGGCTTTCAAAGCAGCGACCCTTTCGACGCCGCCCGACACCGAGCCACCCAGCGCATCGCTGTGCCCGTTGATCCACTTCGTCGTCGACTGCACCGCGTAATCGGCGCCGAATGCGAGCGCACGTTGGCCGAGGGGCGAAGGAAACGTGCCGTCGACGGCGACGACGGCATTCACCGAATGCGCGGCCTCACACAGGGCCGGCAGGTCGGGCACCGAGACGAGCGGGTTCGTCACGCTCTCGATCAGCACGAACTGCGGGTGCACCTGCTTCAGCACCGCCGCGG
>JAYUXE010000606.1:0-1784 GCA_043753165.1 Archangiaceae bacterium
AGCTTCAGCAGCGGCGGCAAAAAATCAGGGTCGCGCGGCATGCCCACGAGCACGGGCGGCACGAAGATGCCGAGCACTTCCTGTTCCATCGCCTGCAACAGGCGCGCGCCCCACTCGACCGGAAGCCGCGAAGCCAGCGGCCGCAAGCCGACCAGCATCGCGCACGCGACGCGGAACTCGTGCGTGTCGGGCACGGCGTCCAGCAGCGGGCCGTAGCGGCGAAGCGAGCCCGGCAGATCGCGTTCCACCGCCGCCATCAACACCAGCGGCACCAGCGCGAGGTCCTTCACGCCTGCGTCCCACAGCCTTGCGACCGCCTCGAGGTCTTCCGCGCGGTGCGGCTTCTTCTCGGCCAGCAGCTGGCTCGCGATGATCGACTTCGCGCGTTCGCAGACGTTTGCATCTGCCAGCAGGGCACGCAGCTGCGCGCGACCCTTCGCGTGGTTCTCGCCCCAGAGCACGAGGCAGGTGAAGTACTGCTCGCGTTCGGTTCGCGCGGCGTAGACGAGGTCCAGGGCCTTCTGCCTTTCCTTCCGTTCGGCGGCCGGCGCGCGGTCGTAGTCGTCTTCCCACGCGGGAATCACCCCGAAGTCGCACGCTTCCGGCTGCGACAACAACGCGACCAGCGCTGCTTCGTCGGTGGGCTTCGGCTCGAGGTGAAGGCGCACGAATGCCGCCTGGCCTTCCGGGGTCCACCGTTCGCGCAGCCGCGTCGCGACCCACCCGTCGACTTCCGCATTGCCGGTGTCGGGCGGAGGCAGGGCGGCGGGCAGCGCGTGCCCGAACAACTTCGCCGCTTTCGCCTTCCGCGCCATTGCCACCCCGGTTGAACCACGCAACGGTAGCCACCGTACACTTGGGCCCCACGCGCATGTCGGATCCTCTTCTCGATTCTTTTCCCTGTGCTGCCGCCTTCGTCGATGGCGACGCGCGTGCGATCGAGACCAACGAGGCGTGGCGGCAGGTGTTCGGCGACGCGACGTCGCTTCAAGATCCACTCGCCCAGCGACTGCTCGAGTTCACGGTGCGCGAAGTGCTGGGCGGCCACGTGGTGCGCCCGACGCCGATCATCCATGCGTGGGGCGATCGCTGGTTTCAGACGCGCGTGACGAAGCCCGTGTCGCGCGAGACCGGCGTCGTCGTCAGCCACGAAGACGTCACCGCGTTTCGCAGCACGCAGCAGCAGGCCCGCGAGCTGCTCGCCGCGACTTCCGGAGTCCTCGGCCCTTCGTTGTTGCGCGCCGTCACCCGCCAGCTCGCCCGGCTCACGCACTGCCGTTACGGGTGGATTGGGATTCTCGATCGCGATCGGCCGAACCGCATCGAATGCACCGCCTTCTGGGACGACGAGCAGAAAATCTTCCTGCGCGACTTCGAGTGCATGGTCGAAGGGACTCCGTGCGCGCTGGTCATCGGCAAGACGCTGACGCTCATCTCGACCGGCGCAGGCGCGCGCTTCCCCGACGCGGTCGAGCTGAACCGACTGGGCCTCGACGCGTACCTCGGCATTCCGTTGAGCTCGCCCGACGGTGAGCCGATGGGGCTCTTGAGCGCGGGCCACACCTCGCGGCTCGACACTGCCATCGACCCCGAGCTGCTCAATGGCCTCGCCACGCGCGCCGGGGCCGAGCTGTCGCGTGCGCGTGCCGAAGCCCGGCTGCGCGACAGCCAGGAACGCTTGAAGCTCGCGCTGGTCGGCACGGACGACGGTGTCTTCGACTGGGACATTCCGAGCGGGAAGGTCTGGGGCAACGCGCGGCTCACCGGAATGCTCGGGTACATGC
>JAYUXE010000607.1:0-1781 GCA_043753165.1 Archangiaceae bacterium
GGGCGCACTGGCGCGTCTGCGCGGCTGCTGCAGGAAGCCAAAGCGATGGCGCAGCTGTCTCACCCGAACGTGGTTGCCGTGCACGACGTCGGCGTCGTCGGCGATCGCGCGTTCCTGGCAATGGAGTACGTCGAGGGCCCGACGCTCGCCGCATGGCTCGAAGCGCCGCGCACGTGGCGCCAGCTGCGTGACGTCTTCCTCGGGGCAGGGCGTGGGCTCGCCGCTGCGCATGCCGCCGGGCTCGTGCACCGCGACTTCAAGCCCGAGAACGTGTTGATCGACAGCCTCGGCCGCGCGCGCGTGACCGACTTCGGCGTGGCGCGGGCGGCGTCATCTGCCAGCGCCGTCGCGGGAACTCCGGGCTACATCGCGCCCGAGCAGCAGCGGGGTGAGGTGAGCCCGTCGGCAGATCAGTACGCGTTCTGTGTCACCCTTTCGCAGGCCCTGGTCCGCGCGTCGGCAGTTCCGTCGCGGGTGACCCACGCGGCGCAGCGGGGGCTCAGCGAAGATCCAAAGGCACGTTTCGCATCGATGGAAGCGCTGCTCGCCGAGCTCTCGACCGGCCCGATATCGGCGCGCACCCAGGCCGCTGTGGCGATTGCCTTTCTCTTGGTGGCCGTCGGTGCAGCCCAGCTGTTGATGGCGCGGAGGGATCGTCAGGCGTGCGCAAGCGGACCCGCAGACCTCGGCGCGATCTGGGACGTGGGCGTGCGGCAGCAGCTCGCCCAGGCGTTCGATCGGTCGCCGAAGCCGTACGTGAAAGCGCTGTACGGCGAGACTGCGGCCCGCCTCGACCGCTGGGCCAATGACTGGATGACCGCGCACCGCGAAGCGTGTGAGGCGACCCGCATTCACGGCACGCAATCCCAGCAACTGCTCGACGTGCGCATGGCGTGTCTGGGCGCGCGAAAGGTCGAGGCGCAGGCGCTGGTGTCGTTGCTCGTGACGGGCGAGCTGCCCGCGCGGCTGGAACGCGGCCCCGATGCGGTCGCCAACCTTCCGTCGCTCGCGTCCTGCCGGCCAGACGAGCTGCTGCGTTCGGCCATCGATCCACCGAAGGACGCCGCGGATCACGCAAAGGTCGACGCGTTGCGGTTGGGCCTCGCCGCGGCACGCGCCCGCCACGACACGGGTGACGTGAAAAAGGCCGAGCAGGAACTGCGAACCCTGGTCGCCGGCGCGCAGGCGATTCCCTACCTGCCCGTGCAAGCCGCAGCGCAGGTGCAGCTGACGCGAGCGCTGTTGAATCTGAAGTCGGCCAAAGAAGCGGAAGACACAGCGTTCGAAGCGTTCGTCGCGGCCCAGAGCAGCGGGGACGACGCGACGGCGGTCGACGCCGCGATCATCGGGGGGTACGCCGCGAGCCAGTCTTTTCAGCCGGCCCAGCGCTGGCGCGCGCTTGCTGCGGCCGCCGTCGATCGCGATGGTCGGAAGCTTCGTTACCTCGCTTCGCTCGAGAGGATGCGGGCGTTCACGCTTCTGCGCGAAGGGCAGCCCGGGCCGTCGTTGATCGCCGCGCGCGCGGCCCTCGAGCTGCGTGAGCGTGAGCTGGGTCCCAATTCCACCGAGCTCGCCAGTGAGCTGTTCGATCTCGGGCAGACCCTGTCGTTGATGGGCCGCGTCGATGAAGCGCTGCCGTCGATCGAGAGGCAGCTTGCGATGCGGTCGAAGACCCTGGGCGCCGAACATCCGGCCACGGCGCTGGCGCAACAGCTGCTCGCGACCTGCTTGACCCGGTTGGGCCGCCTCGACGAGGCGCTGAAGCTGCAGCAGGCCTCCGT
>JAYUXE010000608.1:0-1780 GCA_043753165.1 Archangiaceae bacterium
GATCACCCCCATCGCGATGGAAAAGGAACTGCGCTTCGCCATTCGTGAAGGCGGCCGCACCGTCGGCGCCGGCGTCGTTGCCGAGATCGTCGCCTAAGCGGCTCCCGTTTCTTCAGCACAGCTTGACAGGAGGGGAGGCCTCTGACATTGGCCTCCCATTCTTTACGTCACACCTCAACTTTCAGGACTCAACGCCATGCCCCGTGGGAACCGAAGCATCATTTCGATGGAATGCTCCACTTGCAAAGAGCGGAACTACACCACCACCAAGAACCGCCGAAAGCAGCAGGACAAGCTCGAGCTGTCTAAGTTCTGCCCCCGCTGCCGGAAGCACACGGTTCACAAAGAGGGCAAGGTCTAAAAACCTTCCTGTACGCCAGTAGCTCCAACGGTAGAGCAGCGGTCTCCAAATCCGCGTGTTGGGGGTTCAAATCCCTCCTGGCGTGCCAATTCTTGCGTTTGACTTAAAGAGGCAACGCCCATGTCGGCCACCGACGCCAGTCAACAAGCCAACCGCGCAGGAATGGACCCGAAGCGACTCGTCGTCGTCGCTTATCTCGTCTTCGGGATCATCATCGCCCTCTTCATGGGTCACCTGTTCGAGGTCGCAGCCGCGCGGCTGGGCATCGGCAATGGGCGACCCATCGACGGCCTCGACTGGAAGTGGACGGACGTGCTCGGCATCGTCGTCACTGCCGGCGCGGTCTTCTATTGCTGGACGAATGAGAAAGTTCGCAACCTCGCGCTCGAGACTGCAACCGAGCTGATGCGCGTCACGTGGCCCAGCTGGCACGAGACCCGGGTGTCCACCTTTGCAGTCGTCATCTCTTCGCTGATCGCGGCCGTGGTGCTCTTCTTCATCGACACCCTCGCCTACAAACTGATGGTCGATTGGCTGCCGTACATCTGGGGGAAGCTGTGATGGCGCGTTCCACGAGCAATCCAACGAAGCCGATGTCTACCCCCGACACGAAGATGCGGTGGTACGTCGTCCACACGTATTCGGGGTTCGAGAACAAGGCGAAGAAGAGCCTCGAAGACAAGGTTCGGCTCGAAGGCCTTGCTGACCAGTTCGGCGAAATCCTGATTCCGATGGAACAGGTCGTCGAGATGGTGAAGGGCGAGAAGAAGACCAGCAAGCGCAAGTTCTTCCCCGGCTACATCCTCGTTCAGATGCTGATGAACGATAGAACGTGGCACCTGGTGAAGAACACGCCGAAGGTCACCGGCTTCGTCGGCGCTGCCGCCAACGAGCAGCCGCCGCCCATCAGCGACGCCGAGGTCACCCGCCTCACCACCCAGATTTCCGAAGGCACGCTGAAGCCGAAGCCGCGCGTCCAGTTCACCGACGGCGACACCGTTCGCGTGATCGACGGCCCGTTCGCCAACTTCAACGGCACCGTCGAAGAGGTGAACCCCGAGAAGGGCCGCGTGAAGGTGCTCGTGTCGATCTTCGGCCGCGCCACCCCCGTCGAGCTCGACTTCATGCAGGTCGAGAAGACGGGCAGCTGATTTTTTGCAGTGAAGGTTTCTCCGGAAGATTTCCTTCCGGTTTGAAAGTGGGAGGCCGTTTTCACAAGGCCGTTCGAACCACGTGAGGTTGTACCGACATGAAGAAGATTACCGGCAGCGTCAAGCTGCAGATCCCGGCGGGCAAGGCGAACCCTGCGCCCCCGATTGGTCCCGCGCTCGGTCAGCAGGGCGTCAACATCATGGAGTTCTGCAAGCGGTTCAACGCCGCCACGCAGGCCCAGATGAAAGACGCGCTGATCATCCCCGT
>JAYUXE010000609.1:0-1779 GCA_043753165.1 Archangiaceae bacterium
GCCACCTGCCTCTTCCACTTCCACCGCGTCACCTTCAATGACAAGTCTGGAATCGTGCCGGACGCATTTCCCAGCCCGTCGGTGCGCGGCGACAGCCCCAGCGTCACCTGCCCCCGAAAGGCCAGCAGCGGCGCCTTTGCCAGGTCGAAATCGAAGCAAGTGCAACTGTTGGTGCCCGGGCACGCCTTCGAGCACGCCCGCGACTTCACCGCCAGAGGCACTGTGAAGTCTGTCGTCGCGACTGCCACCGGCTTCGTCGACTCCACCACCACCTCGGCCACTTCGTCTTTCTTATACGCCGTGGCGTACGCAACATCGGGGTCCCGTTCTTCCAGCGGAGCTCCCGTCACCCGCGCCGGCGCGGCCTCCGCCCTCAGCGTCACCACCGGGCCCGTCACATCCACGTTGAAGGCCTTCTGCGCCATCAGCCCTGCGTAGCTCGCCTTCACCAGATGGCTGCCCGTCGCCAGGCCCGCAGTCGCCAACAGCTTCGGCCCGAACTGCGTCGTCTGCCCGCTTCGCGCCAGGCTCCCCGCATCCGCTCCGTCCACCGTGTGCCCCAGTGCGGCCGGCACGAAGCCACTCGCGCTCGCTCCGGGCCTCAACGTCAGCTTCAATTCCAATGGCACCGGCGCCGCCGGCCCGTACGGCCCCGCGTCCTCCGGCTGCGTCCACTCCAGCGCCGTGAAACGACTCAGGCACGACGCCCCTGCATCCACCACGCACTCCTCCCATTCCGCAGCGCACGTCACCATCGCGCACGGACTCGCGCCGCCGCCGCCTGCGCCGCCGCCGCTTCCGCCGCCCTGGCCGGCACCGCCGCCGCCCGAGCCACCGCCGCCGCCCGAGCCGCTGCCGCCGCCCGAACCGCCGCCTGCACCCGGCGCGACGCAGAAGCCCGACTCACAAACGCCGCCGCCGCAGTCTGCTTTCGACTCACACGTCTGCAGCCCAAAGGTGCAGCCTGCCGCCTGAACCAAAGCAATCGCAATCAAGAGCCAACGCATCAGAAACTCCCTCCCAACCAAACTGAGCCACCGCCACTCGCAGGCACGAGCCCCACGGTCGGCGCGTCGGCTGAAATCCCTTTCAAGGTGACCCCCAACAGCGCGGCCACCACGCCGACTCCTGCCGCGGTAAAGCCAATCGTCGTGAGCAGCTTCCCGTTCGAGGCCTGTCGTGCCGCCTCGACATTGCTCGCCGCGTTGCCCGTACGCCCGGCGCCGTATCCGAACCCTGCTCCCGCGGCTGCGCACGCCAGACCGATGACCGTCAGGCCCGCCCCCGCGTAGACCAACCGCCGACCCAGTGACCGCTGGCCTTCGTCCGGGTCGGCCACCACGATGGGCGGAACCAGCACCGGAGGGGGCGTCTGAACGACCGGCGACGCGAGCGGCACCGCGGGCAGCGCGCCGAGCTTCATCCGTTCCAACAGCAGCACCCGAAGCTGCGTTTTGAAGAAGGCCGTCTTCCCTTCGGCCGGAGGCGTCAGCGCCATCGCGGCCGGTGTCGCCAACCGTTCACCGTTTCTCGGAACCAGCACCGCCGCCAGCTCATACGACTTTCCAAACCGCTTCAGCTCGACGCCCAGGGCGTACTCTGCGCGCGTCGTCAGCGCGAGCCGTTCGAGACACTTGAGCCGAACGTCTGCGGGTGGCGCGCACCGGCCGCCGTCCCCGGCGAGCTGGGTGGCAACGTCGTCGCGGTTCACGGGCGTGATGTTCGAGGTGCCCACGAGCAGGTTCAGGGTCTCGACTTCGAGCTCTTTCACCATCGCCA
>JAYUXE010000610.1:0-4441 GCA_043753165.1 Archangiaceae bacterium
GTGCTGCGGCTTCGAAGTCATCGGCTGCCCGCCCTGCCGATCGGGAGTGAAGTAGTACATGCCGCCGCCGCTGCCTTTCCCCATCGGCACCGCGAGCACTTCGTTCTGGCCGTTCTTCACCAGAAACGCCTTCTGCCCATTCAACATCTCGACTTCCTTCGCGGTGGCGAACGAGCCGTCGGCGAGCTTGATCTGCGTCGGCATCTGGCCGCGGCCGGCGTCCAGCTGCTTGTACGAGAAGTCGAGGTACCCGTCTTTCGGCAGCAGCGGGTTTTCCGACTGCACGTACGTGCGCAGCTTGCCGGGCTTCGATTCACCTCCGGCCGGCTCGGTTACCTTCGGCGGCGGGGCAGGCGGGGCGGCAGTCTTCACGCGAGGGGCAACGGTCGGGCGATTCGAAATGGGAGCCATGACCGCTTCCATCGCAAGCCGCTGGCCACCCGAACCGGACCACCTTTCGGGCGGTTGCAGGGAGGGGGAGGCCCTGTGTCACGTGACAGTCGCGTGAAACGACACCGCCCGGCACCGCCTTCGAAATGTCGAAGACGGGCCGGGCGGGCGAAAGAAGACGGGAAGGGGATTACAGCTTGCGGATGACCGACATCTGCAGCTCATCGCGCTTCTTGATGATGCTCGACATGAGCTCCATCATCCGGTCGTAGCGCTTGGTGTCCTTCTCGTACTGGGCAAGTTCCTGCGGGGTGGCGTCCGGGCCGGGAATCTGCGGCTCAGGCAGCGCACCGATGGCGCGAATCGCCTGGTCGGCCACGTCGCCGCCCGCGTTCACTGCCGACTGCTGCCCCGCGGTGGGGGTCGCGCTGGTGGATCCCGTCGAGCTGGTCGCCGTCGCCGTGCTCGCCGTGCCCGTCTTCCCCGCCTTCACTTCGCTGACGAAGCGCGAGAGGTCCGACTGGAACCGCGCGAGCTCCTGCGGGGTGGCGTCGGGCGACGGGAACTTCGGAACCAGCAGGTTCGTGGGGAACGGGGTCGGCAGGTCCTTCACCTGAGCGATGACGCTGTCGGCGAGCTCGTTCATCCGGTTGAAGCGCGAAAGATCCTTCTGGTAGTGAATCTGCTCGTTGACCGACGCGTTCGTCGACGGCATCTTCGGCGCCATCAGCTGCGCCTTCGACGCGAGGGCCTGGTCGAGCAGCGGGTTGGCGCCCTTCGTACCCTGGGCCGTCGTCACCGGCGCGGCGCCCTGCAGCGTGGCGAAGAAGCTCTGCAGCTGGCTCATGTAGTCCTGCTGCTGCTTCGGGCTGCTGTCGACGCCGGGGAACGTCGGCGACGCCGTGCCGCCTTCCGTCTTCACGTTGCTCATGTCCTTCACGAGCTTGTCGAACTGCTCGAGCGAACCCACCGACGTGCCACCCTTCGCCCGCGCGTCCATCGCGGCCTTTTCGTACAGCGCGAACGCGGCCTTCGCGTCCGGAGTCAGCAGCTGCTGGTTCTCGGCGACGAACTTCGCGAGGTCTTCGAATTCCGTGCCGGCCGAGTTTCCGTCGAGGTCACGCGCGCCCTTGCTGACCGCTTCCGACAGCTGCTTGGCGGTGATGCTGCCCGGCGAGGTGTTCGCAGCGGCAAGCTTGTTGAGCTCGGCGCCCATGCCGGCGTCGGCGTACTTCGGCAGACCGGCGGCCTCCATCTTCTTGACCATCTCGTTGAAGAGCGGCGTCGGAATGCCCGTCTCGCCCTTCGCGCGCGCCGCCTTCGCTTCCTTCTCGTAGACCCCGAACGCCTGCTTCGCTTCCGGGGACAGCTTCCCTTCGTTCTTCTTCACGAAGTCAGCGATCTGCTTGAACTCGCTGCCCGCCGCCTGGCCGTCGAGGTCTTCCGTCGCCGCCTTGATGGTCGCCGCCATCTCTTTGCCCGAGATGGAACCCGGGCCGGGGTTCGCCGCACCCAGCGCGTCCAGCGCCTTGGCTGCTCCCGCGTCGACCTTGCTCGGAATCACGGGCAGCTGCGGAGCGACCACTGCCGGCTTCGACGGCGCCGCCGGCGCTCCAGCCTTCGCCATGTCGCGCACCATCTTGTTGTAGTCGGCGTTGTCGATGCCCGTCTGGCCCTTCGACTGCGCTTCCTTCACCGCCTTCTCGTAGACGCCGAACGCCTTCTTCGCTTCGGGCGAGAGCTTCTTGTCGTTCTCACGAACGAACTTCGCGATGTCCTTGAACTCCTTGCCGGCCGCCTGCGCGTCGCCGTCGATGGTGCCCTTCACGATCGCATCGGTCATTTCCTTGCCGGTGATCGAGCCATCCTTCGGGTTGTTCTTCAGCAGCTCGGCCATCGCCTGGCCCGACGTCACATCCGCGGACTTCGGCTTCGCTGCCTGGTTCATCGCCGTCGTCATGTTGGCGTAGGCGCGCGTGTCGATGCCCGTCTGGCCGTTCGCCTTCGCGAGCTCGACCTGCTTGTTGTAGACGTCGAACACCTTCTTCGCTTCCGGCGACAGCTTCGGGCCATTCGCGTCGACGAACTTCTTGATGACCGTGAACTCTTTGCCGGCCGCCTGGTTGTCGAGGTCCTTGGTGCCGGCCACGATCGCATCCGCCATTTCCTGGCCTGAGATCGAACCTTTGCCCCCGTTGTTCTTCGCGAGGTCCTTCATCGCTGCCGTCGCGCCCGCATCCGGAGGGCGAATCAACGGCGAGAGCTTCGCGAAGGTGTTCAGCGCCGGGGTCGAGACTTTGTTGATGGCCATTGTGCGAGTTTCCTTTTGTTCGGTTTGGGTGCGGAGTGAGTGAATTCTCGGCCGTTGAGGAATCGAGTTTCTGTACAGGTGGACTTGAACCGGACGCGATTCGAGGGGTTACGGGGCCGTTTTGTCGCTCCCGCGGCCCCGCAGCCCCCTGGGTGAGGCCTGCCAGGCGACGGTGCAGTGCGAGCGATCGAATCACCCCCACCTGCACCCACAGTTTCTGGCAGATCGAACCTTTTCGGCGTCCGCGCAACCCCTTCCTTCATGACGACACAGACCCGACAGGTCGAGGTCGAGGCCGGGCAGGGCGACCGGCCTTTGATCGAGGCGCTCAAACGCGACCAGAGCGTCGTTGCGTTCGAGGCCCTGCTGCGCCGCTACCAGCGCCCGCTGTTCGGATTCCTGCGTCGTCAGTCGGGCAGCCGCGCGCTGGCCGAAGACTTGTTTCAGCAAACGGCGCTGCGAATCTTTCACGGCATCGCCACCTGCAAGGACCCGAGTGCCTTTCGCGCCTGGGCCTTCGGCATCGCCGCCAACCTGTGCCGGCACGAAGCGCGGCAGCAGCGCTCGCGCGATTCGGTGAGCTCGTCGGTGGCGCTGGAAGAACGTGCGGGCTGGACGCGGTCGCCGGAAGCCGACGCGCAAGACAACCAGGCCCGGGAACAGATTGCGTCGGCGCTGGACGCGTTGCCCGAGAGCCAGCGTGAAGTCTTCGTCCTCTACCACTACACCCACTTGTCCTACGGAGAGATCGCGCAGGCGGTTGGCGCTCCTGTGGGCACGGTCAAGTCGCGAATGAACAGCGCGCTGACCCAGCTGCGCACCCTGTTGGCGAACCTCGGAGAGCAGCCGTGATCCACCCCACCGAAGAGACGCTGCTGCAGTACCGGTTCGACACGCTCGAGCCCACCGAAGGCGCTGACGTCGCCGACCACCTGCGCACGTGCGCCGATTGCGCGCAGCGGTTCGCGGCCATCGGGGTGAGCCTTCAGAAGCTCGAAGCGTACGACGCGGATGACGAGCTCAACCCCGGGCTCGTGGCCCGCGCGGTGGAAACGGTGAAAGAGGAAGCGCCAGCGCCCGAACGAAGGCCGCGCCGCGCAGTGAAAGTCGCGCCACCCCGGCTCCTCGCCTGGTTCGGCTTCCTTCCCGGAGCGTCCTTTCGCGACGCCCGCCGCGCCGCTTCCTTCGCGCTCGTCGCCTCGACGCTGGTCGTGTTCGGCGGCAAGGTTCTCGTCGACGCGCGCGGGGTCCGCACCAACACCGTCTTCAGCGCCGAGCAGATTCTTCGCCCGGGAGCACGGTCGTACGCGTCCGTCGCGGTGAAGGACGGCAGCTCGGGTGGCGGCATCCCCGGTGCGCGCGTCACGGTGACCCTGCTCGACGAGAAGCGCCGCATCCCGGTGTTCGATGGCGAAACGGCGGCCAATGGGGTCGCCGACGTGCCGCTCGACGTGCCCGAGAACATGTCTGGCAACGCCACGCTCGAGGTCACGTCGTCGGCGCGCGGGGAAGAAGACGTCATTCGCCGCCCAGTGACGATTGCCCGCGACCTGAAGGTCCACCTGTCGACCGACAAGCCGCTGTACCAGCCGGGCCAGACGATTCACGTGCGCGCGCTGGCGTTGTCGAGCCCGTCGCTCGTGCCGGCGAAAGACGAGCCCCTCGTGTTCGAGGTTCTCGACCCGAACGGAAACCGGCTCGCGACGAAGTCGATGGCGACCAGCGCGTTTGGAATCGCCG
>JAYUXE010000611.1:0-1776 GCA_043753165.1 Archangiaceae bacterium
GCTACCGCGCGTCCCGCATGCCGTTGAGAACCGCCCTCCGTTCGGCCGACGTGGATGCGTCCGCGATGCTCTTCGACCACTGCTGCCCGATCTGCTTCAGCTTCCCGCGGCTCGTCGTCGGTGCCAGCCGGGCGAGCATCCGCGTGAGCTCGGCCTTCAGAGTTTCCGGAGTCGTGACCGCCGTCGCTTTCTTCGGTGTCACCTGCACGGGACGCGGCGGCTCACTTTCCGTCTCGCGCGGCGCAGGTTCGAGGTCAGGGGCCGCTGGGCAGCTTGCTGGTCGGACGGTCGCTGAGCTCGAAAGGCGCGACCATCGTCGCGCTCGCCTGGATGTCGCGCTGGATGCTCACCAGCGAGGACCGCACCTGCTCTGCGGAAGCGGGCCGTTCGTTCGGCTCCTTCGCCATCAAGTCGAAGATCAGCGCGTCCAGCGACTCGGGGCAGTAGTCGACGCGGGCCCGGACGTGCGGCGGCGCGTCGCGAACGTGCGCCATCATGATCTCGACGGAAGACTCGCCCGTGAACGGCAGGTGTCCGGTGAGGATTTCGTACGCCATCACTCCCAGCGAATAGAGGTCGGTGCGGGCAGTGATCACGCCGCCGGTCGCCTGTTCCGGAGCGATGTAGTCGCAGGTCCCGACGACGAGCCCGGTTCCCGTCTGCGTTGACGCGTCCCCGGCGGCCGTCCTCTTGGCGAGGCCGAAGTCGAGCAGCTTGAGGTACCGGTTACGGATGCTGCCGTCGCTGACGAGGAAGACGTTCGCGGGCTTCAGGTCGCGGTGAATGATTCCCCGCCCGTGCGCCGCCGCAAGGGCAGAGCAGATTTCGGCGAGGAAACCGGCCGCTTCCGCCGAAGCCACCTGGCCCACATCGCGCAGGTAGAGATCGAGCGCGGTGCCTTCGAGGTATTCCATCACCAGGTACGGGCGGCCGTCGGGCAGGGTCCCGAAGTTGAAGATGTCGACGATGCTGCGGTGGCGAATGGAATTGACGGCGCGCGCTTCGGCCAGCATGCGCTTGACGTTGGCGGGGTCGTGCGCGACGTCACGCTTGAGCACCTTGATCGCGACCTTCTTGCCGATCATCGGCTGCTCGCCGGCGTAGACCTCGCCCATTCCGCCCGCGCCCAGCAACCCGCCGACCCGGTAGTCGCCCAGCGTCATTCCGACGATCGAATCGAGTGGCGACCCGTCCCACGGGCATTCACGCGCGTCAGCGGGCACGTCACGAGAACACTGGGGGCATTTCATGGTCCGCGCTCAGCGTTCTGCGTCGAGATGTGCCGGGATTCCGCAGCCCGCGGACTAAAATCAAAAGCCCCAACAGATTCGATCGCATCTCTGCAGTTGAACCTGAACCTGGAGGAAGGCCCGCCGTGGCGCCACCTGGGCCAGCGCCTTACGAAAGCCGGTCGCGGGTTGAGACGCTTGAGCACCAGCATCAAGCCCCGAAGGGCTTCATCTTCTGACTTGCAGCGTGTCCCCGGCATGCGACAGGTGGAGCACAGATACCTGTCCGATTGCCCGACGGAATCGACAGCCTCGATGGTCCGCCCGGGCAGGCATGGTTGGTTCGATTTCGGTTCGTCGTTTGCAGAGCCTCCGGAACATGAACCGAACGCTTTGTCTTTTTGCATGTCTGTTGATCGGCTGCGGCCCTGACCTGAAGGAAAAGGAGGTCGGCGTCGCAGCCAAGAAAGAAGAACTCTTTGCCCTTCAGCTGCTGCGCGCCTACGTCATCGACGGCACGTCGAACACCCGTGCCTCGAACACCATC
>JAYUXE010000612.1:0-1776 GCA_043753165.1 Archangiaceae bacterium
CCGGACGGCGGTGGTGGTGGCAAAGGCGGCGGCTCGGGCAGCGGTGGCGGCAAAGGAGGCGGTTCAGGCTCTGGCGGCGGCATCGGCACGGGCGGCGGCATCGGCACGGGCGGCGGCACCGGCACGGGCGGCGGCACCGGCACGGGTGGCGGAACTGGCACCGGTGGCGGAACTGGCACGGGCGGCGGAACTGGCACGGGTGGCGGTACGGGCACCGGTGGCGGCTCTGGCGGTGGCGCAGGCGGCGGTTCCGGTGCAGATGCCGGCGTCGACTTCGTCCCCTACGTAATCAACATGGTCAACACCCTGACCACTGCGACCGGGCTTCCGGACACGACGGAAGACAAGAACTTCATCAACGTGACCACCCCCGACGCGGGCGCGTTCAACGTGCTCTTCCCGTAATCAACGGAAGCGAAGTTCAAGGGCGGCCCTCCTTCAGCGCACCGAAGGAGGGCCGTTTCCTTTTGTACGACTCAAATCCGTTCGAACAGCCACCACACCGCGACGCACAGAATCGCGACCGAGCCGACCTGGAAGAAACCCACCCGGTAGAGCCTGGTGTTTCGCAGCGCGAACGCGACGGGCACGAACACCGCGACAATCGCTGCCTGCCCCGCCTCGACGCCTAAGTTGAAGCCCAGCACCGACGCCCAGATTCCCGTGGCGCCCGCGCCGAGGTCCTGCATCGCGTTCACGAACCCGAACCCGTGCAACAGCCCCAGCCCGAACGCCAGGCTCCAGCGCCCTTCGGGAAGCAGCGTCCACACGTTGTTCAACGCCGCCAACGCCACCGACGCGGCAATCGCCACCTCGACCCACTTCGGCTCGGGCCGGATGACGTCGAACGCTGCGAGCCCCAGCGTGATGCTGTGTGCGACCGTGAAGCTCGTCACCACCTTCAGCACTTCGAGCAACGCGGGCTTGAGCTTCTCGACCGATTCCCATTTCCCATCGCGCCGCCGCAAGACCGACGGCAGCAGCAGGGCGAACAAGAAGCACAGGTGGTCCGTGCCGATCGCGATGTGGTGCACGCCCGACGTGAACGCTTCCCAGATTTGATGCGGCCGCGAGACTTCTTCGAACGTGAGCGCGCGGGTGCGTTCGCCCGAAGAGAAGGAAACCCAGCTGTCACCCGCTCCGGCCAGACGCACGAGCCCGCGGTGCTGCGCGTCGACGTCGAACAGCAGCGAGTACGCCAGCGACACGTCTTTCACTTCGCCCGCACACGCGAACGAGAAGTCGAGCACCGCGTACACGCCGTCCGAGTGGTGCGTCAGCCGCAGCGACGCCGGCCGCGAGGTGCAGGCCTTCGGCCCCTGCGTCAGCGCCAGGTGCGAGAACGCGTACCGCATCAGCTCGCTCTGCCGCGCCTGCACTTCCTTCCACAGAATCTTCCCATCGGCGTCCGCGTCGAGGTCGAGCTCGCCGTCGAGGTCCTTCAACGCGATGTCCCACCGCGCCACCACCTCGCTGCCTTTCGGTGTCAGCGTCAGGTAGCTGTCGCTGGCCTTGTGCGCCCAGGCGCTGACGCTGACCAGACACAACAGCAGCGCAGCCCTCACAGCTGCTTCACCAGCGCGACCAACGGCGCCCATTGAAAGCCGGTGCGCTTCATCCATTCCACCGCTGGAACGCCCGCCTCATTGTCCTTCGCCGCCACCGCCGCCTCGAGCAACACCCGAACATCGGCCGGCTCACGCTGCACCTTGAAGTTCTCGACCGCGAGCGCCAGCGACTTCGCCGCATCGCCTTCGACGCGCAACGCGTACCGCG
>JAYUXE010000613.1:0-4437 GCA_043753165.1 Archangiaceae bacterium
GCGCTGTCCATGTCGTGGGTGACGACGATGCTGGTCGCCCCCAGGGTCTTCTTCATCGAGATGATGAGCTCGTCGATGATGCGCGTGCTGATGGGGTCGAGGCCGGTGGTCGGCTCGTCCCACAAGATCACCTCGGGGTCCGTCGCGATCGCGCGCGCCAGGCCGACGCGCTTCCGCATGCCGCCCGACAGATCAGACGGCTTCATCGCTTCGAT
This sequence comes from Archangiaceae bacterium, assembly GCA_043753165.1. Classification (GTDB taxonomy): domain Bacteria; phylum Myxococcota; class Myxococcia; order Myxococcales; family Myxococcaceae; genus JAGSPQ01. Next base: position 216 of record JAYUXE010000613.1, read on the forward strand.
GCCGGCGAGGTTCACGAGCTCGAGCTTCTTCGCCACGCGCTTCTGAATCTCGTCTTCCGACAGCTCGCGCATGTTCTCGCGCAGGGGGTACGCGATGTTCTCGCCGACGGTCAGCGAGTCGAACAGCGCCGAGCCCTGGAACACCATCGACACCCGCTTGCGCACCGCGCGCAGGCCTTTCTCGTCCATCTGTGTCACGTCGTTGCCGTCGAACAGCACCGTGCCCGCGTCGGGGTAGAGCAGGCCGATGAGACACTTGAGCAGCACGCTCTTGCCGGTGCCCGAGCCACCGATGATGGTCAGCGTCTCGCCCTGGCGGACCTCGAGGTCCAGGTCTTCGTAGATCTTCTTCTTCCCGAACGCCTTGTAGACGCCCTGGTACTCGATGAGCGTCTTCACATCGAGAGGAAGAGCTTGGTGAGGAAGAAGTCAGACAGGCAGATCGCGACGGACGAGATCGCGACGGTCTCGGTCGTGGCGCGGCCCACGCCTTCGGTGCCGCCGGTGACGTTGAAGCCCTTGAAGCAGCCAACGCTGGCGATGATGAAGCCGAAGATCGCGCTCTTCGCGATGCCCGAGCCGAAGTCGGCCAACGTCGCCGTCTCGACCACCGATCGGTAGAACTGTTCCAGCGGAATGTCGTACTCGCTGTAGACGACCAGAGATCCCGCGACGAGCCCGAACACGTCGGCCATCGCGGTGAGCACGGGCAGCACGACCGTGCACGCGATCAACCGCGGGCCGACGAGCTTCTTGATCGGGTCGGCTCCGAGCGCGGCGATCGCGTCGATCTGTTCGGTCACCTTCATCGAGCCGAGCTCGGCGGTGATGCCCGAGCCGATGCGCGCGCCGACAGTGAGCGCGGTGAGCACGGGCCCGAGCTCGCGGAACAACGTCAGCACCACCACCTTGCCGACCGTGTGCTGCACGCCGAAGCGCGCGAGGAAGTAAGCGAACTGCAGCGAGATGACGAGGCCCGCGAAGATCGCGACGAGGGTGGCAATCGACAGCGACCGCTGGCCCAGGGCGACCATCTGGTACGACAAATCGCCGAGCCCCAGCGGGGTCCGCACGGCGCGCACAATCGCCCGGCCCGACATCACGACCATGCCGCCCATCACCTCGAAGAAATGGCGAACGCGGGCGGTGAAGGGCAGCAGCGACTCGAGTTCCTGCTGCACCATGTCGCCGAACTCGGGCTGCAGCGAATGAACCTGGGTGGTCTCGTTCTGCGGGTCCGGCGCGGGGGGCGGTTCAGCGCTCAGAAATGCTCCGCGGTGAACTGCGAGAGCAAGCGGTCGAACTCGGGCTTGTGTTCCTGCGCGCGGCCGATGGGCGAGACGTAGATGAAGTCGTGCACGCAGTCGTCCTTCTTCATCACGGCGACGTCGATCTCCACCGGCACACCGTCGAGCTTCGCCTCGTAGTTCGAGAGCATCGCTTCGCGCCCATCGAGCATCGCGGTGGTGCGCGCTTTCAGCGTGCGCTCGGAAAATCCGAACAGCAGGTGCGTGGTCAGCACGTCGAGGCCAGGGTCGCCGTGCTCCTGGCAGGTCGCGTTGATCGAGAGGACGTGCGCGCTGCCCTGGTGGACCCAGGCGAGATCGTTGTCGGCGAACTTGAGCTGCTGCCACTGCGCCGAATCGGGCGAGGCCACGCGGTACCGGAGGCGATCTTTCTGGAAGTAGCCTTCTTTGTTCAGGCGCCCGTCGCACGCGCCAAAGGCCGCGCCCGCCAGCACCCACAGCACCAGCCCCCATTTGGTGAGTCGCGGCATGTTTCAGGGCCTTCCGATAGCAAACCCTACGCGGTTCGAGGGGTTGGAAAAATTGACACTACCCGTATGTTCAGGGAACCTGCGTTCAGCTGAACGTTTGAACCCCCCTGTCTTACCCCGAGGCTTTCATGGACGAGCTCACCGACCGCCAGAAGGAAATTCTGCAGTTCATCGTCCGCGGCTCGGAAGATCGCGGCTTCCCGCCGACGATCCGCGAGATCGGGGAAGAGATGGACATCCGTTCGACCAACGGCGTCAACGACCACCTCAAGGCGTTGGAACGCAAGGGCTACTTGACCCGCGGCGAGCAGCAGAGCCGCAGCCTGGTGCCCACGAAGCGCGCGCGCCTGGTGCTGGGCATGGGCAAGAACGATCGCCGTGACTCGGGGATGATCGACGTCCCGCTGCTGGGCCGCGTCGCCGCCGGCGCACCGCTGCTCGCGACCGAGAACGTCGAAGACTCGGTGCGCATCGACAGCTTCCTGTTGGGGGGCGCGGGCAAGGAAGTGTTCGCGTTGCGCGTCAAAGGCCAGTCGATGATCGACGACGGCATCTTCGACGGCGACTACCTGTTCGTTCGCAAGACTGCGTCGGCGTCACCGGGCGAGATCGTCGTCGCGCTGATCGAAGACGAGGCGACGGTGAAACGCTATTTCCCCGAAGGCGACCGCGTTCGCTTCCAGCCCGCGAACAAGGACTTCCAGCCGATCTACGTCCACAAGTCCGAGTTCAAGCAGACTCAGATCCTCGGCACCGTCGTCGGCGTGTACCGGAAGATGCTGGGCGGCAAGATCTAGGGGCAGCGCTTCACGCCGCCGTCGGCGGTCGCGCGATCGCAGGCGGTCTTCATCGCCGCCTTGTCGCCGACTTCTTTCGCGAGCTTCGCCACCTTGAGCTGCAGGGACACGTCGCCCAGCTGATCATCCTCGTCCGCGAACCCCTTCAGCAGCGCCAGTGCGTCGGGCTTTCGTCCGACCGAGGCGAGCAGGTCGGCAATGTCGATCAGCTCGCGCGGCTCTTCTCCTGACGCCTTCGTCAGCGCGAGGTCGAGCTCCGACTTCAGACAGCCCTTGTCCTTGCGCGCCTGGCAGATGCGGGCCAGCGACGCGTGAACGACGCCGCGGTCTTTGATGCGCAGCGATTCCCGAAACGCCGCCTCGGCATCGGCCGGCTTGTCGAGCCGCATCTGCAGCTCACCGACGAGCTCCCACAGCGCGGGATCATTCGGGTTGCCCTTCGCCGCCTGCGTGTAGGCCTCGACGGCTTCCGGCAACCGGGCCGCAGCGACGAGGCGATCGCCCAGCTCGTTGTACAGCTCGGGCGAGTGCACCCCCTTCTTCACCGACTCTTGCAGCAGCTTCAGCGCGTCGGGCTCGCGCTTGCCCTTCGTCAGCTCTTCCACCGCGCGCATCACCAGCGCCGGCTTCACGGTGTCGGGCGAAGCCTCCGACGCGGCGAGGAAGTGCTTCACCGCGTCGTCGAGGTTGCCTTCTTTCAGATCCATCTCGCCCACCGACTCGAGCGCGTTGAAGTCTTTCGGGTTGAGCTCGAGCGCCTTCGTCAGCGCTTCCTTCGCTTCCTTCGGGTTGCCTTTGAGCGAGTGGATGAAGCCAATGCGGCTCCACGTCGTCGCGCGCTTCGGCTCGAGCTTCACCGCTTCATCGAAGCTCTTCAGCGCGTCATCGAGCTTCACCTCGGCCAGGTAGACCTCGCCTTCTGCGGCGGGCAGCCGGGGGTCCTGCGGGTTCAGCTTCTTCACTTCGGCGTAATGATCGTGCGCCTGCTTGAAGTCGCCCTTCATGTAGGCCGCGGTGCCGGCGAGGTAGAGCCCGTCGGCCTGCGCCTTCGGGTCGATGCCTTGCTCTTCTTTCGCGGGGCAGGCGGTCAGGCACAGCAGCGCGGCGGCGAGTGGGAAGTGGCGCATGGTCGAGCTCCTCTTTTTCTAAAAGCGGTAGTTGATGCCCAGCGAGACGCCGAAGTTCAAGCCCGTGAGCGCGTTCGTCTTGTCGGCCACACCGTAGGCGAGCCCCAGCACATCCATCGAGACTTCCATGCTCGCGCTCACGTGCTGCGTGATGAGGTACAGCACCCCCAGGTTCAAGATCAGGCTGAGGCGCGTCTTCCCCTGCGCGGCGTTGATCGTGCTGATCACCCCGAGCCCCCCGCCCACGGTGGGCTGGAAACCCTTGTCAGATCGAAAATGGTACCGCACCCCCAACAACCCGGGCGTGAGCCCCACGCTCGTCTGGGTCGTCTGGTCGAACGCGACGCCGAACCCGATCTGCAGGAACACGAGCCACGCGTACGAGATGCGAAAGCCGAGCTCGACCTCACCCACGGGAGCGAGCCGAAAGAGGCTCGTCAACAAGGTCGTCCCCAGCTTGAGCCCGAGGTTGAAGCCCAGCGCGTCGACCCGATCGGCAAGCTTCAGCTCGACCGTGGGCG
>JAYUXE010000614.1:0-9960 GCA_043753165.1 Archangiaceae bacterium
TTCTCGTTCGGCATGGCCAACGTCCCTCGCAGGGCGGGCTTCCAAAACCCCGCCGTGAGCCTGATATCGATTTTGATAATCAAAGTCAAAACGTTGTGAAGAAATAGGAAGATCTGCGGAATTACCGCGGGTTGCGGCGCTGACGGGCCTCGTTGGCCCGCCGGGTCATGCCTGGGCTTTGAGGGTCTCGATCCAGGCGGCGGGAAGACCGGCGGCGGTCGCTCCGCGCACCAGGGCTTCGACGAAGCGGGGGCTGATGGGCCCATCGCTGCTTTTGCGAACGGGGTTGGTGCAGAACGCGATCGCGTCGATCACTTCGCTGCCGACCTTTACCTTCACGGCGCGCTCGACGGACATCTGGGTCACGCCGCCTTCCTTGTGCGAGATGATCGGCCAGTCGACGGCTTGAATCTCGAAGAGGCGCCCGTGCACGGTGCTGCCCGGCTGGTCGACGAGGCCGGCGACGCGGCCGCCCCACCAGCGCGAGGGAAAGTCGTACGCGAGCCCCACGTCGATCGCTTCGGCGAGGCGGCCTTCGGGAAGGTCGAAGAACTCGTACGCGTGCTGGGCGCGCCATTCGACGAAGGCCGCGCGGTCCAACACGGTCGAATAGGCGAAGTACTGCTTCACGCCCTGCCCCGCAGCGTCGCGGGCCTTCATCACCTGGTCGTAGTGCGAATCCATGAACCGTCGCTTAGCGCGACTTGAAGACGCCGAACATCCCCGCGACGTCCAGCCGTGACGTCTTCAAGAAGATCTTCAACGCGCGTTCGGTGTGGTCGGCCAGCGAAGACATCTGGTGCAGGCGCGCCAGCCGTTCTTTCGGCACCTTGCCGCTGACTTCGGCGATGCGCAGGGCTTCGAGCAGGTCGGCGCGGATGCGGGCGATGAAGGCGAACTCGCGCTCTTCGATCACCCGGCGCGCCATCTTCAGCAGTTCGGTTTCCGCGCGGTATCGCCACGACGCATCGCCGGGCGTGCGGACGCGAAGAATCACGCCCCAGCGTTCGAGGTCGCGCAGCAGCATCGACACCCCGCCCTTCGATAGCTCCAATTCCGTCTCGATTTCCGCCGCGGTGAGGGCCGTGTCGCGCAGGTAGAGCAGCGCCCAGACGCGCCCCTGGTTTCGCTTGAAGCCCCAGAACTCGATCACGTTGCCGACAGCGTCGACGGCCACCGCTTCCCACTGCTCGAGCTTTGCAACCTCGGAGGCGGGGTCGACGGCTTCGGCTTTGTTCCAGAGGTAGCCCTTCACGACAGGCCCCCCTTTACCGGGGTCAGGCGGCCCCCTTGAGGGCGAGGCCGCGTGCGACGGTGCGGGCCCAGCCGACCAGCTGCGCGCCACCCGGAGCGCTCGCGTACTTGCCCAGCGCGTCCACCGCCGAGTTGAGCTCGGCTTCCATGTGGACGACGGCTTCATCGAGGGCGCCCGTGCACAGCAGCGCGGTGCCGAGCTCGCGGGCCTTCTCGGCCGACACGGTGGGAAAGCCCCACGCTTCCTGAAACCGGCGCTTGAGCTTCGCGTCCTTCTGCACCGCGAGCAGAATCGGCAGCGACGGCGTCTTCGACTGGATGTCCGCGTACTGCGGCTTGCCTTCGTCGGTGCCCGTGACATCGCGAATGTCGTCGGCCATCTGAAATGCGATGCCGAGGCGGCGGCCGAAACGGTCGAAGCAGGCGCCGGCCTGGGGGTCCGCACCGACGATCGCCGCTGCGAGACCGCACCAGCCGAACAGCGAGCCCGTCTTGCCTTCGGCGATGGCGCGCAGGCTCTGCAGCTGAAGGTCCAGGTTTCCGCGCGCTTCGACTTCTGCGATCGCGGCCTTCGTCATCTCGGCGATCACTGCCAGCGCTGAAGCAGTCAGCTTCGGGTCGACCTGCGACAGCCGAAGCAGCGCGCCCGACAGCAGCAAGTCGCCCGACATCACCGCGACGATGTTGCCCCACCGCGCGTTCACGGTCGGGCGGCCGCGGCGGAACATGCCGGCGTCGACGACGTCATCGTGAAGGAGGCTGGCCGAATGGATGAGCTCGACGGCAGCCGCGGCCTCGACCAGCTTGTCGGCCTTCACGCCCAGCGTGTCACCGAAGATTCGAACCAGCAGGGGCCGCGCGCGCTTTCCGCCGCCGCCCAGGCACAGGTGCCGCGCCGCGTTCAGCAACGTCGCGGAAGCAGGCACCGACTCGCCGCCGAGCTCGTCGACAATCGAGCGCTCGACGTCCACCAGGAAGTCCCCAAAGGCCTGAGCAGGATTCATGGGCTTCATATAGTTCAAGCCGTCTTGAACTGCATGAGCTTCTGGCTTAAAAACTACTCAGATCGCATTGCTTCCACCGGGTCCAGCCGGGCGGCCCGCGCTGCGGGGTAGATGCCGAAGATCAGGCCCACACCCGAGCTCATCCCCAGAGAGAGCACGACGGCCCACGGCGGCACCGACGTGTAGAGCCCCAGTGTCCACCGCCCGAGCCAGGCGAGGAAGAAGCCGGCGCCGATTCCGATCACCCCGCCCACCAGCGACAACACGACGGCCTCGGTGGCGAACTGAAGAAGGATTCGGCGGCGGGTTGCCCCCAATGCTTTGCGGACGCCGATCTCTTTGGTCCGTTCGGTGACGGCGACCAGCATGATGTTGAGGATCCCGATTCCGCCGACGAGCAGCGACAGAAAGCAGACGCCGAAGGTCGCCGCGGTGATCACCTTCGACAGATCATTCAACGTCTTCGCCATCGACTCGTTGGTCGAGATCTCGAAGTTGTTCTCGCCGGCGGCTTCGACCTGGCGGCGGTTGCGCAGCAGGCGGGTCACTTCTTCCTGCCCGCGTTCGACTGCTTCTTTGTCGCGCGCCTGCACGTTGATCGACAGGCTGCGGCGCTTCCCGTACGCGCCGAGAAAGGTGTTCATCGGGATGAAGACCATGTTGTCGAGGTTGAACATGCCGAGCACCTTGCCCCGCCGTTCGAGCACGCCGACCACCGTGTACGGCCGGCCGCGCATGCGAACTTCCTGGCCCAGGGGATCCGCCCCGACGAACAACCGATCGACCACGTCGGGACCCAGCACGATGACCTGGCGGCCGTCGACGTCGTCCTGCTCGGTGAAGAAGCGGCCCGTGGCGACGACGACTCCTGCCGTGTCGGCGTAGTCCGTCGTCGCGCCGACCACGAAGACCGATGGCTGCGTCTCGGCCGCGGCGGTCGACACCTTCTGGGCCGGCTGCGCGCTGCTGGCACTGGCGACCGTCACCGACGGGCAGTGATCGATGATCGCCTTGCGGTCGGCCAGCGTCAGCGGCGGGCGATTGCCGATCTTGTTCCAGTTCATCCGGTTGCCGCCGAAGCGAATGCCCACCGGCCACTTGTCGACGCGGAACACGTTCGCGCCCAGCTGCGAGAGATCGCGGTTCACCTTCGTGCTCAGCCCTTCGAGCAACGCCATCATCGTCACCACCGTCGTGACGCCGATCATGATCCCCAGCAGGGTCAGCAGGGTGCGCAGCGGGTTGGCGACGAAGGTGCCGAACGCGAGCCGCAGGTTGTCGACGAACGTGCGAATCATTCGGTGCGCAGCGCCTCGACGGGATCCAGGTTGGCGGCCCGCCACGCGGGCCAGATGCCGAAGATGAGGCCGACGGCCGCCGCGAAGCCGACGCCGAACACGACCGTCAGCGGCTGCACGGTCGCCGCGAGCGGAGTCACCATGCTCACGATCTTCGCCCCACCCAGGCCGACGATCGTCCCCAGCATGCCGCCCACCGCCGACACCGCGATCGCCTCGAGAATGAACTGGATGATGATCGTGCGCTTGCGGGCCCCGAGCGCGCGGCGAACGCCAATCTCGCGCGTCCGTTCGCGCACCGAGACCAGCATGATGTTCATGATCCCGATGCCGCCGACCAGCAGCGTGATGAAGCCGATGCCGGCCGCGACGCCGAACAGCGCTCCGGTGAGCTGGTTGTAGGTCGCGGCCAGCTGCTCGGGCCGGTTGATCGCGAAGTCGTCGCCCTTGTCCGGCGGCGTGCTGCGGGCGCGGCGAAGAATGCCGACCAGCTGATCTTCAGCGGCGTCCATCACCTTCGGGCTCGTCACCGCGACGCCGATTTGAATGCTTCTGCGCCCACCAAACTGGCCCTGAAAGGTGCGGAAGGGAATCAGCACCGTCGTGTCCTGGCTCTGGTCGAGGATCTTGCCGCGGCGCACCAGGGTGCCGACGACGGTGTAGAGGCGGTTGCCAACGCGAATGGATGCTCCCAGCGGGCTCGAGTGCGGGAACAGCGTGTCGGTGATGTCGGTGCCGATCACGGCGACGTTGCGGCGGTTCTCATTGTCGCTGTCGATCAGGAATCGGCCGCTGGCGACCTCGTGGCTCGAGACGGTGAGATCTTCCGGAGTCGTGCCCGTGATGTCGACCGCCGTCAGCGAGTTGCCTTGAAAGCTGACGTCTTCGTTCTCATCAATCGACGGAGCGACCGCCGTCGCAAACGTGCACTGCGCCCGAATCGCCTCGACGTGCGCCATCGTCAGCGGCTTCCGGTTCCGGAATTCCCACCAGTTGCCCATTTGCACCCAGGGCTGCCGCGCGACGTACAGCGAGCTGCTGCCGATGCTGGCCAGCTGTTTGTCGAACGAGCTGTTGAGCCCCTGAATGATGCCGACGATCGCGAGCAGCGTGGCGACGCCGATGCCGACGCCCACCGTGGTCAACGCCGTGCGCAGCTTGTGGGCCCGCAGCGACAGCACTGCGATGCGCGCGCCCTCGAGGAAGTCGACCCGGAAGGTGGTCCAGAACCCACTCACGATGCGGGCGCCTCGAGGGTGGGATCGTCGCGAAGGTTCTGCAGAGCGACCTCGCGCCCCGGCCCATCCGCAATCACGACGCCGTCGGAATGGCGCACGGCCCGCGGGCAGCGGGCGGCCAGCTTCGGCTCGTGCGTGACGAGGACGATGGTGTGCCCCGCGCGGTGAAGCTCGTCGAACAGCTTCACGATCTCTTCGCCGGTGGCCGAGTCGAGGTTGCCGGTGGGCTCGTCAGCCAGCAGCAGTGACGGCTCGCTGGCAAGGGCGCGGGCGATCGCGACGCGCTGGCGCTGCCCGCCCGACAGCTCGTTGGGCCGGTGCGTCATGCGGTTGCTGAGCTTCACCTGCTCGAGCGCGCGCATCGCCTTCTCTCGCCGCTCTTTCGCCTTCATGCCCCGGTAGACCAGCGGCAATTCGACGTTGGCGAGCGCCGTCTCGCGCGGCAGCAGCTGGAAGTTCTGGAAGATGAACCCGATTTCGCGGTTCCGCACGCCGGCCAGATCGTCGTCGGGCATGTGGGCCACGTCGCGGCCATTGAGGTGGTACTCGCCGCGGGAAGGCGTGTCGAGGCAGCCCACCACGTTCATCAGCGTCGACTTGCCCGAGCCCGACTGCCCGATGATCGCCACCCACTCACCCTTGTCGATGGTGAGGTTCACGCCGCGCAGCGCATTCACCGTCTCGCCGCCGACGTAGTAGGTGCGCCAGATGTCGCGCAGGTCGATCAGCATGGTCAGCCGCCCTTCTTCGGCCCGCGGCGCTTGCCTTCGCCCGGCTTCACTTCTTCGACCAGGTCGCCTTCCTTGAGCTCTTTCGCGAGCGTGCGGTACGGGCCTTCGATCACCTGCTCGCCTTCTTTGAGGCCGTCGACGATCTCGACATCGGTGTCCGACGAAATGCCCGTCTGCACGCGGCGCAGGTGGGCCTTCTTGTCGGCGTCGACCACGAAGACGATCTTGGCAAAGGCCTCCGAGCTGCGCGGGGCCTTCAACGCGGTGCCTTCGGCCGGGGCCGCGGTGTCCGTCAGCATCTTCTCGGGGCGCACGGTCACGGCCTGCACCGGCACGGTGACGGTGGAGTCGCGGCTCTCGGCCTTCACGCGAACCTCGGCGCTCATGCCAGGAAGGACTCCGGGAGGCCGCGCCGTGAGCGCGATGGTGACGGGGAAGTTGGTGGTTTCCTGCTCGCTGCCCGGGTTGCGAATCAGCGCCTTCTGCGCGATCTCGATCACACTGCCGCTGAACGTCTGGCCTTCCAGGGCGTCGACCTTCACCTCGGCCGGCTGCCCCTGCTTCAGGTGCACGACCTCGTGCTCGCCGACCTCGATCTTCACCTCCATCGTCGCCAGCGCCGCGATCGTCATCACCACGTCTTCCGAGAAGTCGCTGCCGCGCACGCGTTCACCGACTTCGCGGGTCAGCTCGATCACGGTGCCGTCGATGGGCGACTGCAGCGTCGTCTTGCTCAAGTCGTTCTGCGTTTCATCGAGCCGCGCGGACGCCTGGGTCGCGCGGTCTTTGACGCCGCCGAGGCGGGCGATCGCTCCATCCCGATTGGCGGTCGACGTCTCGAGCTCGGCCTTCGACGCGAGGCCCTTCTCGACGAGCCCTGCGACGCGTCCGGTCTCGGAGCTCGCGCGATCGACTTCGACTTGAGACGCCTGCACGTCGGCGCGCGCGGCGCTGTACGCGGCCTGGGCCTGCTTCATCGCGGCCTCGAAGCGGCGGCGGTCGATCTTGCCGAGCACCTGGCCCTTGGTGACGACGTCGCCTTCCTTGATGTTGAGCTCGATGAGATCGCCCGACAGGTTGCTCGAGATCTTCACCGTCGTGGCGGCCTGCACCTTTCCCGCGCCGGTGACGGTGCGGGTGATGGGCCCCTTCTTCGCCTGGCCCAGCTGCACCTCGACCGAGGGCGGGGGTTTGTCGCGGAGGCCGGCAAAAGCGATCGCTCCGACGCCGAGCACGATCACTGCGGCAATGAGTCCTTTCCACCAGGTCATCGGGTTCTCCAGTTCTTCAAAGTGACGAGCCGACGATGCGGCTCAAGTTCGCGCGGGCAATCTCGACGTCGATGCGACCCTGCACCTGCGTCAGCTGCGCCTGGGTGAGCTTGATCTGCGCGTCGCGGACTTCCAGCGTCGAGCCCGCGCCCGCGTTGAAACGTTCTTCGGCCAGCCGCAGTGAGAGCTCGGCGACCGATCGGTTCTTCTCGGCCAGAATCGCGACCTGCAGCTGCGAGTCGAGCGCCGACGTCGTCCGGCGAATCTCACCGCCCAGCTCGCGTTCGGCCTGGATGAGCTGCAGCTCGGTGCCGCGAAGATCCGTGCTCGCGCGGCCGACCGCGGCCTGCGTCGAGAAGCCGCTGAAAACGTCCCACTGCAGTACGAGCGCTGCGCTGACGCGGTGCTGCAACAGCGGGTCGAAGAACACCTTTGGCAGAGGAGAACTGCGCTGGTACGCGACCTGGGCCGACACGCGAGGGAAATACGCGCCTTCTGCAACTTCGATCGCGAGCTCGGACGCGCGCTTCTGGTTGGCGAGGGCTTTGAGCAGCGGGCGCTTCTCGCGGGCGACATTCATCGCCGCACCCGCGTCGGGACCCTTGGCGGGATCTCCTTTCAGTGAGCCGGGAGCGATGGCTTCGATGTCGCCCGTCGGCCGCGAGAGCCAGGTGAGGAGGTCCACCTGCGCGGCGATGATGTTCTGCTTCGAACGAACGACCGAGATCTGGTCGTTGCCCAGGTTCACTTCAGCGTCCAGCGTGTCGCGCTTCTGCCCGCGGCCCGCTTCGTACAAAGATTTCGCTCGCTCGAGTTGCTGCTGGCTGCGATCGACCGACTGGTCGAGCACCTGCAACGCCTGCTGCGCACGAAGAAGCTCGAAGAACCTGCGTTCGGCCTCGAACTGACTCGCGAGGCGCTGTTCCTCCAGCTGTCCCTGCGCGGCTTCCGCCGATGCGCCGGCGAGTGAGATCTGATTCCACCAGCGGCCGCCATCGAAGATGAGCTGGTTGATGGCGGCGTTGAGTTGGAACAAGCCGGCCCCGCCTGCCAGCACCTGCCGCGCGAGCGGATTGGTCGCGAATTCCGCCTGGGTGAGATCTTGGTCGGACCAGCCCTGACCGCCGACCTGCGTGTTCACGGACAGCTGCGGAAGAATCGCGGCCCGCGCCGTCTTCCGGTTGTCCTGCTGGCGGGCGACCTCGAGCTCGGCCTGAAGGGCGGTGAGGTTGTCGCGCGAAGCCGCGCGGACTTCTTCGAGGGTGATCGGCGCTGCGAGCACCTGCGCCACGACGAGTAGGCCAATCACCGCATGCCTCCGAGAACTCCGGGCAGCCCGATGAGAATCGCGGCGGCGTACAGCACGTAGAGCAGCAGGCCGAAGAGCACCCCTTTCCAGGCGGGGATCTTCACGGACGCCGCGAAGCCCAGGCCCAGCAGCGCCGCAGACCAGAGGTTGAAGAAGTCGACCGCCGCGAGGACGCGGCCACGGCCGGGCGGCCCGGGGAAGAATTCCTGCAGCGAGGTGACCATCAACTTCCCGGCCTGCGAGGGCAGGATCACGTCCTGCTTGAACGCGATGATCGCCGTCAGCAAATAGAAGAGCGCGACGGGCAGCATCGCGAGGGCGGCCGAGGTGAACAGCGCTCCGAACTCGGACTTCTTGCCCAGCAACCAGGCGAGGATCTTCAAGGCGACCGCCATCATCAGCACCGCCAGCGGCATTCCGAAGACGGCCTTCGCGACGCCCGCCACCAGGGCAATGCGTTCGGCCTGCTCGACTTCTTCCGCGACCTCGCGCTCGCTGGCCTTCGCCAGGTCACCCTTCTCGGCCATCGCCGGGATCACTTCCCGCGCGGCGTCGAGGCGTTGCGCGACGGCGGCCCCACCTGCGGCGCCCGTGATCATCAACCACAGAAGTGGCACCACCCAGCGGCGCTCGCTGACGGCTTTCGGCACCGACGTGACGGGGTCGACGTAGGTGCGTGCGCTGAGTGCGAGGGAGGTAAGCAAGGCGGGCGGATAACGCGCCAACGTCCCTTTGATTTCAAGCGGAACCCACGAAAGCTCACACGACTTAACAGGGCTGTAGCAGTTTTTTTGCCGACCGGATCCTGCGGGTGTACACCTGCCCGTGCCGTCCCAGGCGAGGGAGCCGCCATCCATGGTCGACAGCAGTGATTTTGCGCAGGTGATGTCGGAAGCCGAGGACATCGCGCGAAGCGTGAACCAGCGCCTCACCACCGCGCACGTCCTTCTGGCGATGTTTACGGTCGAGAACCGCGCCGCGATGCTGCTCAAAGAGCGCGGCATCGACGAAGACCAACTGCTCGAGCGGCTGACGTCCGCGCCATCTGAGCAAGACGGCCTGGTGCGCGAGCTTCGGGAAAAGACCCGCGACATCGCCGGCAGCTGTGGCTCGTCCGAAGCCGACTGCATGCATGCGCTGATCGCAATCACCCGCGTTCGCTGCGCCGCGCAGGATCTCTTGTTCAAGACGGGCCTCGACCTCACCGGCCTGCGCAACACTGCGCTGTCGTACTTCACCTCGGGCCGCATGCCGCGCCGCCTGATGCTGTCGCGCGAGCTGCCCCCCGGCCTTCCGCGCAGCCTCGGCGGCCGTCCCCTCGGAGCGCCTCCCCTTCCCTTCGCTCCACCCGCGGCGAAGACGGCGACCCTGCCGCCGAAGCCCGCGACCCTGAAGCCCGGCTTGTCGGCCCGCGATCTCATCGATGACATCTCGGACGAAGAAGTCGCCGAGCTCGAGGCCATCTCGTTGGCCCAGGCGGCTCCTGCGGCGCCCGCGCCGGCCGCCGCCAAACCCGCGACCGCGTGGCACCTCGACGCGCGCACCTACCCACTGCTCACGTCGCTGGGAAAGAACCTCACCGTCCTCGCCCGCGCCGGCAAGCTCGACCCCGTCGTCGGCCGCGCCGTCGAGATCGACGCCGTGATCGACATCCTCGGGAAGCGCCGCACCAACAACCCGTGTCTCGTCGGCGAGCCGGGCGTTGGCAAGACCGCCGTGGTCGAAGGCGTGGCACAGCAGCTCGCGGCGCTGCGCGGATCGCTGGGCGAACGCATCGTGATCGAGCTCGACATGGCGACGCTGGTCGCCGGCACGCAGCTGCGCGGCTCGTTCAGCGAAAAGCTGAATTCGCTGA
>JAYUXE010000615.1:0-4435 GCA_043753165.1 Archangiaceae bacterium
TGCTTCCCCTTCCAATCGATGGCGCTCAGGAACCGTTCGAGAATCAGCGCGCACGTATCGGCGAGCTGGGGGCACGGCATGGGCATCAGCTCGCGGCTCATCGCGATTCCGCCGTCCCCGCGCCGCACCTCGAACCGCCACGCGTTGCCACCGACGCGCGAGACGCGTGCCGACAAATCTTCGCCCGCGACATTCGCGGCCCGGGCCACGCGCACGTTCGGCAGTCGAATCCGAACCGCATTCTCGAGCAGGGTGTTCGCGGGGCACGAGAGCCCTTCGTCACTCGCGAGATGAAGCTCGGGCCCGCGCCCGCTGGCGAACAGGACCTGCGTCGTCAGCAACAACGCGAGCACCCGTGCGACTCTCGGGTGGTCACGCGGCAATGGCAATCCAAAGTGTCGGTGACTACCTTCGCGGGAGGATGATGGCCTGGGTGATGTTGGTGGTGGCGTCCGCTGCTTCGGCGGGGCGCGACGTGAAAGATTTGTCGCTCGAAGACCTGCTCGATCAGCCGGTCGAGGTGACCACGCGCACCGCGCGAAAGGCGCGCCAGGCGCCCGGCGTCGTCCTCGTCCTCACCCGCGAAGAAATTCTCGCCACCGGCGCGCGCGACCTTCTCGAGGTGCTGCAGCTCGTCCCGGGCTTCAGCTTTCACGCGGACGTCGAAGGCGTCGTGGGCGTCGGCTTCCGCGGGCTCTGGACGAAGATCGCCGCCGAGTTCAGCCCCGCCGTGATGCGCGTCGCGCGGCTGATGCAGTAGGTCGCGCCGCCGCCGGTCAAATCGCGCGCGCGAAGTGCTCGGCCAGGCGTCCCAGCAGCGCCGAATTCTGGGCCTCCGCGGCGCGCAGCTTTCCAGCGTCGGCGCGCAGAGCGACCGGATCCTTGCCCGCGGCCGTCAGCGCCTCGGCGCCCGCGTCGAGCCAGTGCAGCCACGCGTCCGCGGTGAGCTCGAGGTGAAACTGAAACGCGTACGACGCGCCCAGCCGAAACGCCTGCTGCGAATACCGGTCTGTCGAGGCGAGCAACGTCGCGCCGGGCACCGGGCTGAACGTGTCTTCGTGCCAGTGCGCCACCGTCGACTTCTGCGGTGCTCCCTTCACCACCGCATCCTCGAGGCCCGGCTTCGTCCACCGCACCGGCGCAACGCCCACCTCGAATCCGTTCTTCCCCTTCGTCACCTGGGCGCCGGCCGCGGCGGCAATCAGCTGCGCGCCCAGGCAGATGCCGAGGCAGGCACGTTCGAGCGCGAGCCGTTCGGAAAGGAACGCGAGCTCGGTTTGCAGGAAGGGGTGCTGCGAGACGTCGGCGACGCTCATGCTGCCGCCGAGAATGACGACGAGCTCGGCGTCGAGGTCGACGCGTTCCACCGCGCGGAACCGCTTCACCAACTGGAAGCCGACCTTCGTCAGCTCGGAACCAATCAGCCCTGCGTCTTCGTGTTGCTCGTGTTGAAGGACGACTGCGCGCATGCGGCGGACTCTACCCACTGTTGGCGCAGCTGGCGGCTCTCGGGCGCTGTGAGCGCTCCCGGCCCCAGCTTCACAATCCTTCGAGCAGACCCATGCGGTCTTTGAGGCGCAGCAGCCGGCGGCACGCGGCGTCGATCTTCACTTTCGCCTTCGGGTCTTCGGCGCCGAACCGCGCGAGAATTCCCACGTAGTCGAGGCCCTTGTCCCAGTCGGGCGGAGCCGTGGTCAGCAGCAGATCATTTCCCGCCATCAGCGAGGCCTTGAGCACGTCTTCACTGGTGCCTTCGAGGGTGTCGGCGAGCAGCTGAATCGAGAGGTCGTCGGTGACGGCGATCCACTCGTTGGCGTGCGCGAGGCTGACGAGCTCGGGCGAGAGGATCGCGGGCCGCGGGTTGAAGGCCGGGTACGCGACGTTGGCGAGCATCACG
This sequence comes from Archangiaceae bacterium, assembly GCA_043753165.1. Classification (GTDB taxonomy): domain Bacteria; phylum Myxococcota; class Myxococcia; order Myxococcales; family Myxococcaceae; genus JAGSPQ01. The sequence goes on from JAYUXE010000615.1 coordinate 1,898, forward strand.
CCGGCGAGCACGTCGCGGGTGCGGGTGAAGACGTCGATTTCCTTCATCACGCGCGCCTTGTCCCAGGGCGCAGACACGAGCGCGTGGTCCGAGTCGCCATCGATGTCACCGTAGCCGGGGAAGTGCTTGCCGATGGGCACGACGCCGACCTCGAGCAGGCCGCGCGAGTAGGCGGTGGCTTTCGCGACGACGACGGCCGGGTCGCCCGAGAACGAACGGTGGTTGTTGGCCATGTGTCCCGTCACGGCCAGGTCGAGCACGGGGGCGAGGTTCATGTTCAGGCCGATGGTGGCCATCGCGGAACCGACTTTGCGGCCCCACTTCTTCACTTCGGCGTCTTCGAGCTCGGCCAGGTCGCGCGCGCCGGGCATCTCTTTCAGGGCCCGAAGGCTCTTGAGTCGATTCGACGGGCCGCCTTCCATGTCGACGGCGAAAAAAGGCGGCACCTTTGCGCGCGCGGTGAGAGACGCGATCTTCTCGGTCGCCTTCGCGACGTTCTTCAGCGACGCACCGACGAAGACGACCCCCCCGACTTCCACCGCGCCCCGGCCGATTTGCGGGTACGCGAGGATGAGTTGCGCGGCGCGCGCGCGGCCATCGAGTGACGCGAGCACGCGGTCGACCCGCGCCTCGTCGACCTTCTGCTTCAAGGGGTTCTTCACCAACGGGCGTGGCGGAATCGGCTCGACGCCTCCGTCAGGGGCAGCCAGCAGCAAGCTCAGGAGTACGGCGTGGATCACAGTGGCAGCCTAATCGCCTCAACCGCGCACCGGCGGTGGATCATCCCGCTCAACGGGGAGAAGACTTCGCACCAATTTCCTTTCGGATCCCCGATTCGAACGAGGATGCTGTTGCCTCAAACCACAGTCGTCTGGGTAACCCGTCAGACGCGAACTCCTCTCGGGGGAAGCATGTCTTCAGGCAGTCGCAGCACCGTCCTCTTCGCAGCACTCATCACCATCGGCTGCACCGGGGGCGGCTCCACGAGCGGCGACGGCGGTGGAGGCGCGGGCGGCGGTGCCCCCAGCGGTCCCCCGATTGCCGAAGTCACCCAGACGACGCTCGCGTTCGGAAACGTCGGCTGCGCGGAATCGGCCACGAAGGAAATCGTCGTCAAGAACACGGGCACCGGCGTGCTGATCTTCAGCCACAACCTCGTCGGCTCGGGCAACTTCGTCGTCACCAACGCCGCGAGGACGACCGTGTCCCCCGGCGCGTCCGGCAAAGTCACCGTCGTCGCCACCGTGCCCGGCAGCGCGTCGGCCGGCGTCGACCAGACCGCGACCCTCACCCTCACCACCAACGACCCCAACCACCCGAAGTTCGACATCGGCTTGAGCCTCAAGAGCGCCGGCGTGACGCTGACGCTTGCCCCAGCGGTCGCTTCGTTCGGCATTTTGCCGCTGGGCGTGAACGCGCCCGCCGTGCCGCTGACCCTCACCAACACGGGCAACCTCGCGGCGAACGTCACCTTCACCCAGCCGGGCGACCCGCAGTTCAGCTTGAACTGGCAAATCAAGCCGTCGCCGGTGCTCGTCGAGCCGGGCGCTTCGGTGGGCCTGCTCACCGCCGGCTTCCGCCCGACGAAGAGCTCGCCCAGCAGCACGTTCGCGGCCATCGCCGTCGTCGAGGCCAAGTGCGCCAACAGCATCAGCACGATTCCCATGACGGGGCAGGGCACCAATGGCGTCGTCGGCTTCTCGACCACCGACGTCTTCTTCGGCACCAACGGCAAGGTGAACTGCGGCACGACCGCGGCGGTGCAGACCTTCACCTTGAGCAACACGGGCAACCAGGCGTTCGCGTGGAATGGGACGTTGTCGAAGGGCGCCGCTTCGCCGTTCACCTTCTCGCCGACCAGCGGCACGGTGCCGGCGAACACGGGCGTCGTCACCATCACCGTCACCGCGAAGCCGATTCCCGCGACCGCGTCGACGGCGCCGGACGCGTTCGGCGACACGCTGTCGATCGTCACGGACGTGGCGAATGACCTGAGCCACCAGGTCAGGCTGCACCAGACCGCGAACGGGGCGGCGCTCGTCTTCGCGCCTTCGTCGGTCGGCTTCGGCAACGTACCCATCAACACCAGCACCGTCTCGCCGATGAGCGTCGTGAACGAAGGCAGCGCGGCCGCGACCGTGACCCTGACCTCGGACAACGCGAAGTTCTCGCTGGTGCCGTCGGGCGCCGCGCAGGTGCAGCCGAACAGCTTCCTTCCCGTCACCGCGACGTTCGCGCCGGGCACCTCGGTGCTTCCCGAGACGGGCAACGTGACGTTGGCAGTGGGTACGACCGACGTCCTCTGCGCGCCGCTTCCCACGGCGGCCGCTTTGTCTGGCACGGGCAGCAACGGCGCGGTTGGCTACTCGCCGGTGGCGCTCGACTTCGGCAACGTCAACTGCGGCACGATGGCGGCCCCGAAGACGGTGACCTTCATCAACAACGGCAACCAGAGCTATGCGGTGACGCCGTCGCTGGGCCGTGGCCTCAACTCGCCGTTCGTCATCTCGATGAGCAACGACGCCGGCGTGGTGCCGC
>JAYUXE010000616.1:0-4427 GCA_043753165.1 Archangiaceae bacterium
GCTCGCGGCCCAGGTCGGCGGCATCGGCATCGCGCCGGGCGGCAACATCAACTACCTCACCGGCCACGCGATCTTCGAGGCCACCCACGGCACGGCGCCAAAGTACGCCGATCTCGACAAGGTGAACCCGGGCTCTGTCATCCTCTCGGCCGAGATGATGCTGCGGCACCTCGGCTGGCTCGAGGCGGCCGACCTCATCATCAAGGGAATGGACGCGGCCATCGGCCAGCGCACCGTGACCTACGACTTCGCCCGCCAGATGAAGTCAGACGGCGGCGGCGCAGTGACCGAAGTGAAGTGCAGCGAGTTCGGTCAGGCGATCATCAAGAACATGTAGTTCCCCTCAAGGACCCAAACAAACCATGGCCAAGAATCCTGTTCGTGTTGCGATCACCGGCGCTGCCGGCCAGATCGGTTACTCCCTGCTGTTCCGCATCGCCAATGGCGACATGCTCGGCAAGGATCAGCCGGTCATCCTGAACCTGCTCGAAGTGCCGCAGGCGCTCAACGCCACCCGGGGCGTGATGATGGAGCTCGAAGACTGCGCGTTTCCGCTGCTCGCGGGCATGCAGGCGTTCGATGACCCGACGGCTGCCTTCAAGGACGCCGACGTCGCGCTGCTGGTTGGCGCGAAGCCCCGCAGCAAAGGAATGGAACGGAAGGATCTGCTCGAAGGCAACGCCGCCGTCTTCAAGGCGATGGGCAGCGCGCTGGACAAGAGCGCGAGCCGCAACGTGAAGGTGCTCGTCGTCGGCAACCCGGCGAACACAAACGCCTACATCGCGATGAAGACAGCCCCGTCGCTGCCGAAGTCGGCGTTCACTGCGATGCTGCGGCTCGACCACAACCGCGCGCTCGGCCAGCTGGCGGCGAAGACGGGCAAGCCCGTGACGGGGTTCGAGAAGCTCACCGTCTGGGGCAACCACTCGCCCACGATGTACCCGGACATCCGGTTCTCGACGGCCGACGGGCACGGCGTGCCGAAGCTGCTCAACGACGAGAAGTGGTACCGCGAGAGCTTCATCCCCACCGTTGCCAAGCGCGGAGCGGCGATCATCGAAGCGCGCGGCCTGTCGTCGGCCGCCTCGGCGGCGAACGCGGCGATCGATCATGTGCGCGACTGGTGGCTGGGCGCGGGCGAGAAGTGGGTCACCATGGGCGTGCCGTCTGACGGCTCGTACGGAATCCCTGAAGGCGTGGTCTACGGCTTCCCCTGCCTCTGCAAGGGCGGCGGCCAGTACGAGATCGTGAAGGGCCTCGAGATCGACGAGTTCTCGCGCGGCAAGATGGACGCGACCCTGAAAGAGCTCGAGGAAGAACGCGAGGCGGTCAAGCACCTGCTCGGATAAGTGGAGCAGAACGAAGAGCGCTTTCTCGATGCCCTGGCGGAGCGCCCGTACGACCGGACGCTCCGCCTCGTTTTTTCCGACTGGTTGCTCGAGTGTGGAGAAGTTCACGGCATCGCGCGCGGTGAAGCGATCGCGCTGTTCGAGAAGGGCGGGCTTTCGGCAGTCGAACGCCGGAAGCTCTCGAAGCTGCAGGAAAAGCACGCGCGGCGTTGGCTCGGGCCGCTTGGCCCACGGGTCAAGCTCGAGGCGTGCGAGTTCGCGGGCGGGCTGCTGAAGACCGTCTGTTTCCCTTCGAACATGCCCGCGGCCGACTACGCGGCGCTGGTCGGCCAATCGCGGCTGGCCCTCGTCGAGGCGTTGAGGATTCTGCCCGGCCGCATCGCTGCCGAGGTGGGTGCGTTTCTCGCGAGCCCGGTGCTCGGCCGCGTGGTGGAACTGGAAGCCGACCTGGACACGTTGCTCAAAGCAGACGGCTATGGGTTCGCTCCGCAGGTGCTGAAGCTTCACCTCTGGCGGCCGAGTGAAGATCTCGCCCGGTTCGCAGGGTTCGTGCCGTTGAGATCCGCGGCCGTGCTGCAGCTGCGCACCGTCGAGTTCGTTCTTCCCGAGCTCGTCGACGAGGTCGTGCAGGCGCTGTGGTCGTCAGGCGCTGCGGAAGGCCGCCGCTCGATCGAGCTGTACGCGAAGCACGCGACGATCGAAGGCGTGGCGGCGTGGCTGCGCGCGGGTGGGCCGATGCGCGGCACGCTCGAGCGCTGGTCGGTGGATTTCAAAGACGTGCAGATGGGGCTCGAAGGCGAAGCGTTCGACACGTTCACCCTGGGCACGCTGGCGCACGACGCGCGCGACTCGATTGTCGAACGAATCGCGGTGGCGGCCAGCGTGATCTCGCTGCTCGACGGCATCGGCATTCGGAGCGTCGAAGTGCGCCATGTGCCGGGTGGAAAGCTCGACAGGGACGAGCTGAACACGCTGCGCGCGGGCCTTCGCCGGCTGAAGGGACTCGAGGAGTTCCGCATCGCAGGCGTGCCCCTGTCGCCTTGACTTGGTTTGGGGCCCAGCCTACGAATCCGCCGCTTTCTCAAGCGCTTCGGTTCGACGTTTTCCCTCAATGGAGTGGTGAATGACGCCGCAAAACCAGCAGCAAGGTCAGCAGATTCAATCAGTGGGCGGGACGGATGCGGTGCGCGATCAGGACAAGATCATGCTCATCCTTTCGTACATCGGCATCCTGGCGCTGATCCCGCTGCTGACCGTGAAGGACTCGGACTACGTGAAGTGGCACGCGAAGCAGGGCCTCGTGCTGGGCGGGGGCTACTTCGTGGTGGCGATCGGAATTTCGATCCTCTCGATGATCGTGGGGTTCCTGGGCGTCCTTCACTGCGTTTCCTTTCCCGCGTTTCTGGTGCTGACGGTGGTGGCGATCATGAAGGCGCTCAACGGCACGCGTTGGCGCATCCCGGTGATTGCCGACATCGCCGACAAGCTCTAAGCAGTCGCAGTCTTCAAATGGAAAGCCCGGCAACCCTGGGAGGGGGGGCCGGGCTTTTTTATTCGAGCTGAGGGCGACGGTTACTTCTCTTCTTTGACTTCTTCCTCGTCGTCATCGTCTTCATCCTCGTCGTCCTCGTCCTCGTCCTCGTCTTCATCCTCGGCGTCTTCGTCCTTGTCCTTGTCCTCGTCTTCTTCCTCGTCGTCGTCTTCGACGACAGGGTCGAGATCTTCGGAGTCGACCGCGAACGCCATGGCGAACTTCTTCGACATGGACGCGACCTGAACGAGCATTTCAGTGATCGCCGAGTTGAACTCGTCGACCGCGGTCTTGCTGACCTTCGCATCGCAGTGCGGGCATTCGAGCTTCTCGGTGCCGTCGGCGATGTCCTGCGAGTCGAGTTCGAAGCTGCCGTCGCACTTCCCACACGTGAAATCGATGTTCATAGAGGCGCGCGAAATAACGAACGGGCGCGTGGGGGTCAACGACAATGGAACGGGCGAACGCTCTGCTATCTTCGCGCGCCATGCCGATTCCCGTGTCAATGGTGCACCAGCTTCACCTGCAGGCCGAACGTTTCGAAGATCGCCCGGCGTTGTGGACGAAGCAGGGTGGGGCGTACGTGCCGACCTCGTGGCGCGACTACGCGAAGAACGTGCGGCACTTTGCGCTGGGGTTGATGGAGCTCGGCTTCCCGGTTGGCTCGAAGCTCGCGATCATCGGCTTTAACCGCGAAGAGTGGCTGGTGGCCGACGTGGCGGCGATGGCAGCAGGCGGTGTGCCGGTGGGGCTCTACACGACGAGCAGCGCAGAACAGATTCAGTACATCGTGGATCACAGCGAGGCGGTGATCGCGCTGGTCGAGAACGATCAGTACCTCGAGAAGCTGCAGTCGGTGCGGGCGCAGCTGCCGAAGCTCAAAGAAGTGATCATCATGGAACCGCCGCAGACGCCGCGGCCCGGGGTGCTCTCGTATGATCAGGTGTTGCTGCTGGGCGAGGCGGCCAGCGAGGCCGACTACTACGCGCGGGTGAATGCGCTGCAGCCTGAAGCGCTGGCGACGCTCATCTACACCTCGGGCACCACCGGCCACCCGAAGGGCGTGATGCTGAGCCACCGGAACCTGACGTGGACGGCGGTGCACCTGTCGAAGTGCGCGCAGCTGACGGAAGACGAGGTGCTGATTTCGTACCTGCCGCTGTCTCACATCGCCGAACAGATCTGCTCGATTCACGGGCCGCTGATGAACGGCATCCAGGTCTACTTCGCCGAGTCTTTCGAGAAGCTGCCGCAGAACCTGAAAGAGGTGAGGCCGACGGTGTTCTTCGGCGTCCCGCGCGTGTGGGAAAAGTTCAAGGACAAGGCGGAAGCGGGCATGGCGGCCCAGTCACCGACGCGGCAGCGGCTCTTGAAGTGGGCGAGGGCGATCGGGCTGCGGTGGAATGAAGAGAAGCTGTCGGGGAAGAACTCGACGTTTGCGTTGGACGGCCAGTACGCGCTGGCGAGGAAGCTGGTGTTCTCGAAGTTGAAAGAGCGCATCGGGTTCGATCGCACGCGGATCTTCGCGACGTCGGCGGCCCCGATCG
>JAYUXE010000617.1:0-1771 GCA_043753165.1 Archangiaceae bacterium
CCTGCGAGTGCCGTTTCGCTGGGTGCAGGCGAGTTCGCCTCAGGAGTGGCGAGCGCCATGCGTCTTGTTCCCAATGGCCCCGTCGTCGCGCGAGCGCCACGCTGGCAACGTGCGCGTGAGGAGGTGCGGGTGCAGGCCTGGCTTGCGCGCCGACAGCTGCGCCACCAGCTGGGCGCATGGCGCGGCGGTGCGTCGTCAAACGTCGGGCAAGGAGCCGTGCTGATCGTCGCGCGTTCGCCCGACCATCTGCTGCACGTCGGCCCCATCGCGCGTGAACTGATGAAGACGCACGGCAAACCGGTGCTCTTTGGGGTGGGCGACGAGAAGATGGCGCAGTTGGTCGAGCAGGCGGGCTTCGCGACGACCAACTTGTTCGAATGCACCCCGGCCAATCCAGTTTCGTTGGCGGCAAAGACGATCGCGGTGATCGGGAAGATCTCTTCGGCGATGCGGAGGCTGCACTCGAACGACTTCGAGGCCGGCGAGGCCGAGGCGATGAAAGGCGCAATGTCGGCGGTGTTGCGAAGCAGCGTCCCCGACCTGCTGCGGTTGGCCTCGGGCGTGCTGCACGTTTTCGAGCGAACGCGACCGTCGATCGTCATCGCTGCGAACCCGTACACGCTGGAAGGCCGCGCAGGTTGGCGCCTGGCCTCTGCTTGCGGAATCCCGAGCGCCGCTGTCGAGCACGGCACGATCTTCGCGAACGACCCGATTTGGGACGAGCTCGAGGTGGACACGTTTCTCGCGTGGGGCGAGCACAGCCGTGAGGCGCTGCTGGCCTGCGGAATGCGCGCCGAACAGATCGCGGTCGTCGGCTCGCCCCGGCTGGACGACGAGCTGGGCAAGACGCGGAAGAACCGAAGTGACCGGCCGAGGGTGCTCGTCGCGACCTCAGGCCCGGGGGATCAGATCAGCCTCGCGCAGCACCAGGCGTTCATCGACATGTTGTACGAGGCGGCCGCGGCCGTTCCCCAGGTGCATTGGGTGGTAAAGCTGCACCGCAAAGACCGGGTGGCGCATTACACGGCCGCGAATCAGCGCGGCGCGGGGGCCCGGGTTGAGGTAGTTCCCTTCGATGCTTCGGCGGACATTTTCGACTTCCTCGAGGGGGCACGCGCGATGGTGACCATCGCGTCGGCAGCCGCATTGGAGGCCATGGTGGCACGTGTTCCGGTGATCACGGTGCAGGCGTCGGCAGGGGGCTCAGGCGCGACGCGGGTCGAGTTCATCGAGCGCGGATGCACGCGGCACGTGACGACTGCGGGACAGCTCGCGGCCGAGGCCGAACGCGCGTGTGACGGCCGGACGGACAGGGTGGCGGATGAAGCGGCCCGGCAGTACGCGACGGCGCACTTTGCGAACATCGGAGTCGCGGCGATTGTGGCAGCGAAGCGTCTCGTCGCGACCGTACGGAGGGCGTAGGCGTGGCTTCGGACATCGTCATCGTCGACTACGGCTCTGGCAACGTCCGGTCGATGTTCAACGCACTGAAGCGTGCTGCTCGGGATGACCAGAAGGTCGTCTTGTCGGCGGACCCGACGGTCATCGAGAACGCGGATCGGGTCGTGCTTCCCGGAGTAGGCGCATTCGGTGAATGCGCGCGGATGTTGAACGCGTCGGGAGTGCTGCCGTCGCTGACGAAGAAGGTGAACAGCGGCGCTCCATTTCTGGGCGTGTGTGTGGGGATGCAGATTCTGGCGACCGAAGGTCTCGAGTTCGAGCCGCACCCCGGACTCGATTGGATTGCAGGCGTGTGCCGGAAGATTGAGCT
>JAYUXE010000618.1:0-4420 GCA_043753165.1 Archangiaceae bacterium
GCCTCGTCGGACGCCGCGCAACAGTTCATGGATTTTCTCAAGCAGCAAGGCGTCACCGTCGTGGTCACGGGCTTGATGGAAACGCCCGGGCCGCAGGAATCGAACGGGCTGCACCTGGCCACGCTGGTCGACACATGGGTGCACGTCTCGCAAATGGTGCAGGGCGGCGAACGGAACCGGGCGCTGATGATCGTCAAGTCCCGCGGCACCGCGCACTCGAACCAGGTGCGCGAGCTCATTCTTTCGAACCAGGGAGTCGACCTCACCGACCACGTTCACGCGACAGGCGGCCGCGAGCTGCGCCCCGGCAGCCGGTCGTGAACACGACGGACGAGGCCGAAATCGAAGCACTGCGGCGCAGCGAAGCCCAGCTGCGGGCGGTGATCGAGAAGTGCATCGAAGCGCTCTCGCTGACCACCCGGGACGGCGTGACCCGCTACCTCACTCCGGCGGCGCCGATGATGCTCGGGTGGACCCGCGAGGAGCTCGGCACCCGAACCATTCGTGAGCTGGCGACCCCGGCCGATCAGCTGAAGATCGCGGCCGCGCTCGACGAAATGATTCGCGGTGGACGGCGCACGATGACGCTCGAAGTGCAGGCCGCCCATCGTGACGGCTCGCTGCGGTGGATCCAGGCGACCGGCAGCAACCTGCTCGACGACCCAGCGGTGGGCGCCATCGTCGGCAGCTACCGCGACATCACGGAAAGCAAGAACGCCCAGGCGGCACTGTTCGAAAGCGGAGCGCTGCTCGAGGAAGCGCAAGCGATCGCCCACGTCGGCAGCTGGGTCTCTGGAATCGGGCTCGACGACCCGCTGCGGTGGTCGGCCGAGTGCTACCGGATCTTCGGCATTTCCCAGGGCACGCCGATGTCGGTCGAACGCTTCATGGCCCACGTCCACCCCGACGATCACGCGCGCGTCCAGGCGGCGAGCCTGGCGGCGACCCGCGACGGCGCGCCGTATGACCTCGAACATCGAATCGTTCGCCCCGATGGAATGGTTCGGTGGGTCCGCGAGCGTGGGGTCGTCGAACGGCGGCCCGACGGCACTGCGACCCGAATGATGGGCACGGTTCAGGACATCACCGACCAGCACCAGGCCGCCCGGGCGATGAGGCAGAGCGAAGAGAAGTACCGGGGCATCGTCGAGAACACCTCTCAGGGCGTCTGGCAGTACGACAGCGAGGGCACGACGACGTTCGCCAACGCCCAGATGGCGAACATTCTGGGCACCGGCGTCGAAGCGATGATCGGGAAGCCGATTTTCGCGTTCATGGACGAAAGCCAGCGCGCCGAGGCGAGGGCGCGTACCGAACGGCGCAAGAAGGGCATTGCTGAAACCAGCGACTTCAAGCTTCGGCGGGTGGACGGCAGGCCAGTGCTGGTCAGAATTCAGGCAAACCCCGTTCACGATGCCGATGGCCGCTTCGATGGCGTGATCGCTTTGGTGACCGACGTGTCCGAGCAGCGTCGCGCAGAAGAAGCAACGGCCCGACTGGCGGCGATCGTCGAGTCTTCTGGAGACGCGATTATCAGCACCCAGCTCGACGGCACGATCACCAGCTGGAACCGCGGGGCCGAAAAAATGTTCGGCTTCGCTGCTGCCGAGGTGATCGGGACCTCGAGCTACGCCTTGATGCCCGTGGACGCAGTGGAACGCTCGCGCCAACGGCTCGAGGGCGTCGCGCGGGGGGAACACGTCGACACCGTCGACACCCATCGCCTTCATAAGTCCGGCGAAGTGATCGCCGTCGCTTTGTCGATTTCGCCGCTTCGGGATCCCTCTGGCCGGGTGGTGGGGGTCTCGAAAATCGAGCGCGACCTCACCGCTTCCCGCAAGGCGGAAGCGGCGTTGCGTCGAACCGAAGAGCAGTTTCGGCAAGCGCAGAAGATGGAAGCCGTGGGGCGTCTGGCCGGAGGCGTGGCCCATGACTTCAACAACCTGCTCTCGGTCATCTTGAGCTACGCGAGCATGAACCTGCAGGCGCTGAACCCGACGGATCCGCTGGCGGTAGACATGGGTGAAATCGTCACCGCCGCCGAACGCGCCACCACGCTCACGCGGCAGCTGCTGACGTTCAGCCGCCAGCAACTGGTCGAACCGAGGGTGCTGGATCTCAACGGGCTCATTCGCGGGATGCTGTCGATGCTGGGCCGCCTGCTGGGCGAAGACATCGAGCTCGCCGCGCTGAACGCTGCGGACCTCGGTCGTGTGCGCAGCGACCCGGGGCAGCTCGAGCAGGTGGTGATGAACCTGGCCGTCAACGCCCGCGACGCAATGCCAGACGGCGGCAAGCTGACGATCGAAACCGCAAACGTCGAAGTGGGGGCCGAGTACGTCGGGCTCGCCCCCGGGCGCTACGTCTTGATGGCCGTCAGCGACACCGGGGTGGGCATGGACGCCGCCACCCAACAGCACATCTTCGAGCCCTTCTTCACCACCAAGGAAAAGGGCAAGGGCACGGGGCTGGGCCTGTCGACCGTGTTCGGAATCGTGCAGCAGAGCGGCGGTCACGTCAGCGTGTACAGCGAGCCCGGGCGAGGCACGACGTTCAAGGTCTATCTGCCCCGCACGGATCGCGCGCCCGCTCAAACGGAGGCCAGTCTTCCCGCTGGTTCCCTGCGCGGCTCAGAAACGATTCTGCTCGTCGAAGATGAGCAGCAGGTTCGCCGGGTGGCCTGTTCGATTCTTCAGCAGAAGGGCTACCACGTGCTCGAAGCCAGCAATGGGGGCGAGGCGTTCTTGATTTCGAAGCAGTACGAGGGGCGGATTCACCTGCTGCTGACCGACGTCGTGATGCCCCGAATGAGCGGGCCGCAGCTGGTGCGAGAGCTGGCCGGACAGCGCCCCGAGATGCGGGTGCTCTTCGCGTCGGGCTACACCGACGAAACGATCATCCACCACGGCATCCTCGATGCCGGCATCGAGTTTCTACAGAAGCCCTTCACGCCTCAGCTGCTGTTGCGAAGGGTCCGCCAGGTGCTCGACACGCCTGCCGTCGTCCCGTGATGAAGAACGGAGGCAACCGAAAACGTTGAAACCCGTTATCGGTTCGCGCATGTGGGAAGCCATGACGACTGCGACTTTCAAGCTGGGCGGCGAGCGCGAGATTCATCGCCTCGGCTTCGGAGCGATGCGCATCACCGGCAAGGGCATCTGGGGCCCGCCGAAAGATCGCGACGAGGCGCTGCGCGTGTTGCGTGCCCTGCCCGGCCTTGGCGTCGACTTCATCGACACCGCCGACTCGTACGGGCCCGACATTTCCGAGCAGCTGATTCGTGAGGCGCTGCATCCGTACGGCAAGACGTTGATCGCGACGAAGGGCGGGCTCGAACGGCCGGGCCCGGATCGCTGGACACCGAATGGGAATCCAAAGTGGCTCATCTCGCAGGCGAAGAAGAGCCTGCAGAAGCTGGGCGTCGAGCAGATCGATCTGTGGCAACTGCACCGCATCGATTCGAAGGTGCCGCGCGACGAGCAGTTCGCGGCGGTGAAAGAGCTGATCGACACGAAGGTGATTCGGTGGGCGGGCCTCAGCGAAGTGAACGTCGAAGAGATCCAGGCCGCGTCGAAGGTGTTCAAGGTCGCGACCGTGCAGAACAAATACAACCTGGCCGATCGCAGCAGCGAGGCGGTGCTCGCCCACTGCGAGAAGCAGAAGATCGGCTTCATTCCGTGGTTCCCGCTGGCGGCCGGAAACATGGCGACCACGAAGGCGCTCGAGACCGTGGCCACCCGGCACAAGGCGACCTGGGGGCAGATCGCGCTCGCGTGGCTGCTGCACAAGAGCCCCGTCATGCTCCCGATTCCCGGCACCAGCAGCGTCGAGCACCTCGAAGAGAACGTCGCGGCCGCGAAAGTTCAGCTCACCGCCGAAGACATGGCGACGCTCGACGCGCGCTAGCCTTTGAGGCTCGCGATCGGCTCGAGCCTCACCCGCGGCACGACGAGATCGCGTTCATCCTCGAGGACCTCGCCGATGTCGCGGTAGGCCGCGGGCGCCTCTTCGATCAGCGATCGGACGCGACGCTCGTCGAACACGACGCGCCGCAGGCTGTGTCGCAGCTTGTCTGCAGTGATCTCGTGGTGCGCCTGCTTGCGCGTCATCACCCTGCCCGCGCCGTGCGACGCCGAGCCAAACGACGTCGGCTCGCCCAGCCCTTCGACCACGTACGACGCCGTCCCCATCGAGCCTGGAATCAGTGCGCGACCTCCTGCGGGTGCAGCGATCGCGCCCTTCCGATGAACCCACAGCGGCCGGCCGAAGTGCACCTCGCGCTGCACGAAGTTGTGGTGCACGTCGATCGTTTCGATGGGCTCGAGCTTCAGCACTTGAACCGCAGCCTCACGAATCGCGTCGCGATTTCGCAGCGCGAACGAAAACGCCCACTCGAGGTCTGCAAGGCATGGCGAATCCG
>JAYUXE010000619.1:0-4417 GCA_043753165.1 Archangiaceae bacterium
CTTCCTGTTGCCCGTCGACAAGCGGTTGATGGAAGACAACGCGCTCATCGTCGTCACGCCCCCTGCGGGCGTGGGCCGGGTGAAGGTCGTGCGCGCGGCCGACGCCGATGCGCCGGTGGCCCCGCCGCCCGTCGTCCTGAACCCGGCGCCCGTCGTCGAAGAGCCGGCCGACGCCGGCACCATCACGTACTGAGTCGCCGCGCGCCCAGCGCCGCTTCGGGGTCGGGGTGCGCCTACTTCTTCTTCTTCTTCACCGGAGCCGCTTCTTTCACCGGCGCGGCGGCCTTCAGCGGCACATCGCAGTGCAGGAAGCGGCCGTCGATGAATGCGGCGAGGTACTTCCCGCCTGGCTGCCAGTGGACGTTTCCGAGCTTCGAGTCTTCGTGCAGGCCGGACGCGTAGCAGACCGTCTTCTTCCCGCCTGCTTCGAACGCGTAGCCCGGACGTTCGCCATCGAGCACGAGCTCGGTCAGCACCTTCTGCCCCCCGGGTCCGGTCAGTGACGGCTTCGGCAGCGAGACGCCGTTCTTCCACCCGTACGGGGCGCGGTTCGTGTCCGTGTAGCGCGCGCACGAGAACGTGGTGCCCATGCGGTCGAGGTCGTTCAGCTCTTTGGGCCAGGTGGGGGGAATCGACTCTTCGGTGATGCAGAAGAAGAGCTCGGTGAGGTCGTTGGGGCCCGACACCGACTGGTAGACGAAGTAGCTGCCGTCTTTCGACCAACCGTAAAAGGTGTCGGTGTCTGCGAGGGCAGGGAACGCGACGAGGGCGAGAATCAGGGTGAATCGCATAAGGCTATCGGGTCGACGTAGCACAGCAGGCGCTTCTTCACGGGGCCGGCGGAGCAGGCGGCGCGGTCTCACCCCCCATCTTCGCCTCGCGCGCCGCCTCGTCGGGCGTCCCACCCACCGCCTCGATGCTCGTCTTCGGCATCTTGCGCGTCGTCGCCGGAAGCGCGGCACGGACGTCGCGATCGAACGCCAACGCGGCGTCGCCCACCTTCAGCGGCGTCGTCTCGCGCAGCTGCCTTCGCACCTTCGAAATCACCAGCTGAACCACGTTTGGATCCGGGTGGCGCTTGAGTGCTTCGATCCACACTTCGATTGCTTTCTCGTTCTCGCCCGCCTCCGCGCGCAGCTTCCCCGCCTCGAACAGCGCGTGCGGCTGCAGGTCTGAATCGGGAAACTTCTCGGCCAGCGACTCATACGCCTTCAACGCCTCGCCGTGGCGGCCGTCCATCATCGCCAGCGCCTGCGCGCGCAGCAGCAACGCGTCGTCGACAAAGGAAGACGTCTCGAACTTCTTCGCCATGCCCGCCGCTTCGAGCTCGGCCTGCTGGTAGTCCGCCAGCTCGAAATAGAGCTTCGCGACGCGGTACGACAGCTCGGCCGACTGGGGCGGGTTGCGCGCGAGCGCCGCGGTCAGCTCGGTGATGGCCCCGCGCAAATCGTGAAACTGCGACTGCAGAATGTCGGCGAGGTGCAGCCGGCCTTCCAGCGTCTCGGGCGCCTCGGGGCACAGCTGCGAGAGCTCGCGGTAGACCTCGACCGCGCGTTTGAAGTCGCGAAGCTCGAGGTAGTACGTGTCGGCGGCGCCCCGCAGCGCGCGCGCCCGGTACACCGCCGCTTCCTTCGATTCGTCACGGTCCAGCGAGTCGAGCGTCAGCCGGTACTCTTCGAGCGCGGCCTGCGGCTGGTGCAGGAAGAGCTTCTCTCGCGCCGCCTGAAGACGGGTTGGCGCATCGGTGCGCTTGCACGCGGGAACACACAACAGAAGGGCCAGCCAGAGAAGCCGCACGGGAGCCTTCCTATACCTGAAGGCACTACAGTCACTAAATCCGTGGACGGGCTCGACACGCTCATTGCGCAGCTTCGAAACGAGGTGGAGCTCCTCGAGAAGCCGCTGCGGGAACGCGAGGCCAGGGAAGACGCCCAGCTCGATTTGCAGCAGCGGCGCCGCGATGCCGCCCAGCTCGCGTTGGACGAAGCGCGCCTCGCGAGGTCGCGCTACCCGCTGGCGCTCGAGAAGGTCGAAGCCCGCCGTGCCGAGCTCGACCGGCGCATCACCGGCTGGCGCGGCGAGCTCTGGCGCATCGGGTACGGGTCGGCCGCCGTGCTGATGGTGCCGTTGGTGCTGGTGGATGCCGCGCTGTGGAGAAGCTGGCAAAACCCCACCACCGCCTCGCTGGTGTTCGTCGCGCAGCTGGCCTTCCTCGGGATTCTCTACCTCGTCATTCCAGAGAAGAAGTGATGCCGGACGACGCGGGCCGTGCGCAACGCAAAGAGGTCGAGCTGCTGCAGGGCCGCTTGAAGGAAGCGAAGGAAGACCTCGCACTCGAGCACAGCGAGAGCTTCCTCGAAGACCTGCAGGCGCTGACGGAAACGGCCGACGCGCTCGCGCTCGCGCTGACCACCGAAGCCAAGGCGCTGAAGGCTGCAGAAAGTCAGCTGGTGAACGCGCAGCACGGCGTCGAAGAGGCCGAACGCCGGGCGCTGGTGCCGAAGACACTGAAGTCGGTGGGCCCCGCGGTCTCGACGATTGCACTCGCCGGCACGCTGGGCGCCATCTGGCTGATGGCCGAGCTCATCACCACCCAACCCACCGTCTTCCACTACGCGGGGCTGGTGGCCGCGAGTGCGCTACCGCCTGCGGTGCTCGCGTTTCTGATTCGACGCCGCTTCACGGTGAACGGGACTTTTCGAAATCCTTCTTGAGCTGCTTCAGCTTCGCGACGGGAAGCGGGCCCAGCTTCTCGTTCACCGCGGCGAGCACTTCACCCGTGTCATCGTCCTCGGGGTCTTCGAGCATCGCCACGACGAGCTCGACCTGCGCGTCTTCGAGGCGGTCGGTGTCCGCGAGAATCCGGCCGGCCAGCGCATGCAGCCCTTCGAGCGTGGGATTTTCTTTCTGCACCGCGCGCACCTCGGCAAGACCTTCTTCGGCGAAGCCCCGTCGCCACAGCCAGCGGCCGAAGCCTGCGCGCAGCTCGGGGTCTTTCGACGCCGCGAGGAACGCGCGGTACGCCGCCTTCGCCTCGTCCATCATGCCGCGCTCTTCGTAGACGTCGAGCAGCTCGACCAGCACCCGTTCGTCATCGGGCGCCGCAGCGACCCGCGCCTTCAACGAGACGAAGCGCTCTTCCGCCTTCTTCGTCTGCAGCGCGATGAGCGCCTGCCGCATCGATTCCGCCTCTTCGGTTCGCCCTTCGGCCGACCACGCGCGCGACAGCGCGTTCACTGCGGCCTCGTCATCCGGGTTCGCCTTCAAGCGCGCTTCGAGCTGCTGGCGCTTCAAGCGCGCCGCGTAGGTGCCCGTGCTCTCGGTGCGCTGGGTCAGCAGCCACGGCAGCGCCAGCGCTCCGATGACCAGCACGACTTCGAACACCACCACGCGGTTCCGCTTCTTCCGGCGGTCGGCTTCCCAATCGGCGCGCTCGTCGACATCGGTGGGGATGACGACGGGCTTCGCGACGCGCACGTGGCTGCGGGCCATCAGGTCGGCCAGCGACCGGCGGTCTTTCCTCACCATCACGAAGACGTGGCCGAGAATCGCAGCAGCCACGGCGGCCGATGAGGCGACGAACATCAAGAAGCCGGGGCCCGTGGGGAACGCGAACGCCGCGAGGTGAAGCGCGTTGGCGATGAGGCCCGCGACGACGGTGACGAGGAACGCCGCCGGAAAAAAGCCGCGCCCGATGAGCTCGCGAAAGAGCACGTCGCCGGCGCCGACCGCGTGGCCGTCTTTCGTCACCAGCTCGAGGCCGAACAGGCGCATTCCCAACGTGCGCTTGAACGCCGCCAGCGGGACGACGAGGCAGCCGAGCACCGCCGCGAGCACGCCCCACATCGGCAGCACCAGCCCACGCGCCAGCAGGGGCACGACAAAATAGACCACGCACAGCCCGAGCACGATGGCGGCGTCGAGCGCGCCCGCCTGGATCCTCGGAGGAAGGGGGGCGGGTTCAGTCAGGGGCAATCGCCCGTCGCGGCGGGGCTGACGATGCGGTTGCTGCCCGACGCGACGCACGCCATCACGCTGCGCAGGTGAATGCGCCCGGTGCCGCCACCCCCGCCCCCGCCGGCGGAAGTCGTCCCGTCCTGCGCGTTGCCCGGGGCCGTGAGCGCGCCGCCTTTCGCTCCGCTGCCCGCCTGACCACCGCCCTTGTTGCCCCCGTTCGCCTGCTGGTCGCTGTCGTCGCGGCCGTTGAGGCCCGGGTCACCGTCGTCGCCGTCCCGCGCGCCGCCGCCCCCGCCGCCGCCGTTGGCGGTGATTTTCGAGCCGGCCAGCAGCTGCAGCAGGTTCGCCTCGAGCAGAAGGCCGCCGCCGCTGCCGCCACCGCCGCCGCCCGCGTTGAAGGTGACGCCGCCCGCTCCGCCGCCGCCGTTCGCCGAGACGAAGCCTTCGATGGTCAGCGTGC
>JAYUXE010000620.1:0-4416 GCA_043753165.1 Archangiaceae bacterium
CCGACGGTGAAGGCGTTGACGAGGCAGTTGCCGTCGTAGCTTTCGTCGAACGCGACTTCGCCACCGACGGTCGCGACCCCCATGCAGTTGCCGTAGCCCGCGATGCCGGCGACGACGCCTTCGACCAGCCACTTCGTCTTCGGGTGTGATGGCTTGCCGAACCGCAGCGAGTTCATCAGCGCAATCGGACGCGCGCCCATGGTGAAGACGTCGCGAAGAATGCCGCCCACGCCCGTCGCCGCGCCCTGGTACGGCTCGATGTAGCTGGGGTGGTTGTGCGATTCCATTTTGAAGGCCACGGCGTCACCGTCACCGAGGTCGACGACGCCCGCGTTCTCACCGGGCCCGACGAGCACGCGAGGGCCGGTGGTGGGAAATTGCTTCAGGTGCTTGCGCGACGATTTGTACGAGCAGTGCTCGGACCACAGCACCGAGAAGATGCCGAGCTCGAGCAGGTTCGGGTGCCGGTTCAGGTGCTGCAGGATCTTCTCGTACTCGTCGGGCTTGAGGCCGTGCTTCGCGATGACGTCGGGGCCGTGACTCATGGTCGCGCGGTCTACACCTTTACGTGGTGATGCGCGTGTCTGTCGAGAAACCGGACATGTCTCGCCGGTTTTACGTAATTGCCGACATTGCAGGGCGGGTTATCTCAACGCCTGGCCAATTCAGGCCTTGCTGGAGGAACCTTGAAGCATCCTGCGTCTGTCGTCACCCTTGGCCTCGTCTTCGCAATCCTTGGCTGTGCCACCCCGTCCAAGCCGCTGGTATCGGCGACGATGTCGAAAAGCGAACAGCAGTCCCTCGCGCCGAAAGACGTCATCGCGTTGCTCAAGGCCGGCAATGATCGTTTCGCGAAAGGGGAGTCGACGCCCCGCGATTTGCTGGCGCAGGTGAAAGCAACAGCTTCAGGTCAGTACCCGATGGCCGTCGTGCTCAGCTGTCTCGATTCCCGAATTCCCGTCGAGACGGTCTTCGACCGGGGCATCGGTGACCTGTTCGTCGCTCGCGTCGCGGGCAACTTCGAGAACACCGACATTCTGGGAAGCATGGAGTTTGCGACCAAAGTGGCCGGCGCAAAACTGATTGTCGTCCTCGGCCATACCCAGTGCGGTGCAGTCAAAGGGGCCTGCGATGGCGTACAGATGGGCAACCTGACGTCGACGCTGGCAAACATCACGCCCGCTGTAGACGCGAGCAAAGTCACCGGAGACCGCAGCTCGAAGAATCCGGCGTTCGTCGCTGACGTCACCCATGCGAACGTCGAACAGACTGTGGCGGACATCACGGCCCGGAGCCCCGTCCTCAAAGAGCTCGTCGACTCGGGCAAGCTCGCCATCGTCGGCGGCATCTACGACCTGGAGACCGGCGTCGTTCAGTGGTTCAACCCCTGATGTCCCTCACTGGGGCGCCGCGAAGGTTTCATGGCGAGCGCCCTGCGAGATCGCGACAATTGCCGGGTTCTTGAGCTTGCGCTCTGCCGAGATTGCGTAGAACCGTTCGCGGACCTCGGGCGCACGCCCGAGCAGCTCGACGTGGTACTGTCGGCACACGTCGGCTTCGATGATCGTCGGCGCGGGAAAGACCCCCACGCCGTCCGAACCGAAGACCTTGAGCAGCGCGCTGTCTTCGAACTCGGCGACGACCCGCGGTTTGATGTCATTGCGATCGAACCATTGGTTCAACGACCTTCGCAGCGTGAGATTCTCGAGCGGCAGCAGAAATGGCGCGCCATCGAGTGACCGGGGGAACCCACTGCGGTGGACGCGGGCGAGCGCCTTGGTCGCGAAAAAGCTGACCCCCGTCTCTCCCAACAGGTGGTTGAAGGCCCGCACGCTGCTGCCCGGAGGCACCGGCGCGTCCGACAGCACGATGTCGAGCGTGTGAAGCGCCAGGTCGCCCAGCAGCTTCTCGTACGAATCCTCGTAGCAGACGAGTCGAACCGGTTCGGGAAGCGTCAGCGCCGGCTGCAACAGCCTTCGAACGACGAGCTTCGGCAACACGTCCGCCACCCCGACTGCAAGCCGAAGAGGCTGGCCGGTTGCCCTGCCCTTCACGGTGTCGACCATTTCTCGACCGAGAGAAAAGATTTCTTCGGCATATCGATACACGACCCGACCGAGCTCGGTCAGGGCCAGCCTGCGGCCAACGCGCTCGAACAGCTTCTCGCCCAGCTGGTCTTCCAGGGCGTGGATTTGAGCGCTCAGCGTGGGGTGAGAAAGACGCAGCACCTTCCCCGCCGCCACCAAGCTTCCCTCGCGGGCCACGGTCCAGAAATAGAGGAGGTGGTGATAATTCAACCATTCCATTGGCTTGGTCATATGTCGGCCAATACTACGTTCCGACGTTTCGTTTCGTAATGGTCTACAGATATGGACAACGGACCGTGCGTCGAGAATAACGACAGATTGCGTCCACCTTTCGTAATTGCCGACATCTGGTCCGGGTCGTAGAAAAGAAATGGGGCGCCGTGGTGGCGTCCCATCACCCAGGAGCAAAGCGATGAAGATCGATGTGCGTTTTCGGGCCCTCGCGTCGTCGGAAGCCCTTCGGGAACACGCGGTGCGCAGGATTCACCTTCACCTCAGCCGGTTTGGGTCGGACATCGACTCAGTTCTGGTGCGGCTGAGCGACGTCAACGGCCCCAAAGGAGGACTCGACAAGCAGTGCCAGGTGACGGTGCGGGGCCCCAACTTTTCCGCGGTGGTGACCAACGATCTCAGTGCCGACGCGTGGTCCGCGGTCGATTTGGCGGTCGAACGTGCCGGCCGCGCTGTCGGACGCGATCTCGAGCGCGTCCGCGCGGTGCGTCGTTCTCTGGTCGAGCCAGTGGATCTCCTGGGCTGAACTTCCGAGAGACTTTAGAGGTCTGCAGCGAGGCTTTCAGTACCCCGACCCTTCGACGCCCTTCTCATCGACCCACGCGCGCGCCATGCGTTCGGTGTCGAACGCGAAGCCGAGCCGACCGGTCGGGTCGATGAGAATGAGGCCACCGTCACCGCCGAAGCGCTTGAGCTGCTTGAGTGCTTCGAGCGCGGCGACATTCGGGGTGACCATCAAGCAGAGATCGACCGCCTTCCTCGCGAGCGTCGCCTTCAAGATCGCCTCGCCGAGCCCCGTGCAGGAACAGGCACCCAACGCATCGTCGGCGAAAGTCCCAGCCCCGATGATCGGCGTGTCCCCGACGCGGCCCGGCCGCTTGCCCGGCGTGCCACCCGTCGACGTCGCGGCCGCCAGGTGACCGCGCTTGTCGCGAGCGACGGCTCCGACG
Organism: Archangiaceae bacterium; assembly: GCA_043753165.1. Lineage (GTDB taxonomy): Bacteria > Myxococcota > Myxococcia > Myxococcales > Myxococcaceae > JAGSPQ01. The sequence continues at coordinate 3,269 of JAYUXE010000620.1, forward strand.
GTGCCGTGCCCCTTCACCGCCTTTTGAAATCGCGCCTGCGCGCGCGCAGTGACCAGCGAACCCAGGGGCACGCCCTGTTCCATCGCAAACGCATTGGCGCCGGGGCCCGCGAGCAGCACGTGGGGCGTCTTTTCCATCACGAGGCGCGCGAGCCGAATCGGATTCAGCACGTCCTTCAACGCCGCGACGGCCCCCGCGCCACCATCGTCGCCGCGCATCACCGACGCATCCGTCTCTACCTCGCCGACTGCGTTCAGCGCCGAGCCCGTGCCTGCGTTGAACCGTGGGTTGTCTTCGAGCGCCGCGACGGCCGCGACCACCGCATCGACCGCGGAGCCGCCGGCATCGAGAATCGCCTTCCCGATGCGCGCCGCCTCGAGGCACCCTGCTTTCGCGGCTTCGGGGTCATCGTCGTCCGCCCGCGCGCCGGCTCCACCGTGAACGAGGATGCTCGACATCACTTGCCCGCGTCGGGAACTGGCGCCACTTCGACCTGGTCGTCCATCGCCACGCGGCCGGCCGAACGGCGGAACACGTCCCACAGCGCCTTCTTCTGACCCGCGGCGTCCGTGCTACCGCTGAGCATCAGCGACGCGCCTTCGTACCGTGCAGAGATTTTCGTCTTCGCCAGCGACGCGTTGATGGCCCTCAGCTGCGACTGCAGGACCTCGATGGGAAACGTGAGGTCGAGCTCTTTGCCGACGAACGTGTCGGTGGCGAGCAACGTGAGCAGGGCGAGCCGGCACTTCTCGTCGGTCACTTCACCCACGAGCTTGTCGTATGCGTCCGGGTGGTGCGCGAGCTTCGGGCACGCTTTGAGCGCCGCGTTCAGCGCGCCACCGTCGTTCGCCGTCTTCGGCCCCACACGCAGGCGCCACACGGCGAACTTCTTTTCGGCGTACATGAGCACCAGCGTCGAGCCAGGCTTCAAGGGCGTGAACAGGATCTCGTCCGAGTCGGCGAGAAACTCGACCGAGGCGACCTTCGGGTCTTCGACCTCGAACCAGTCGAGCGACGACAGCCGCACGAACTTCTCTTTCTTCGGCTCGAGCTCCTGCGTGACGTCGACGGGCCACGCCCAGGCGAACGACGAGACGAGCAGAAAGAACGCGGCCCAGCGCATCAGTTGAGCAGCGACATGAAAATCT
>JAYUXE010000621.1:0-1762 GCA_043753165.1 Archangiaceae bacterium
GAGGCGCGCGACCTGCTGGACGTGCGGATTCCCGATGCCGCATTTCGCAAGCTCGGCACGTCGTCGGTTCAACGCGCGGCGATCTCTGCGCTGTACCGCGCGACCTGGGGCACCGCCGGCACCGCCCACGTGTGGCTCGAGCGCGCGTTTCGGTTGTCGCTCGTGCCGCCGTCCGATTGGCCCCGGCTCGCCGTTCACAAGGCCCGCGCGCGGCAGGAAGAGCAGGACGCGTACGGGGTAGGATGACCGCGTGACCGAACGGGCCAAAGCGCTGAAGTGGCTTCAGGGGTTTGAACGGGCCGAGCAGCGGTCGCGCGCGGAAATCAAGACGACGCCCAGCGATGTGCGGCGTGCGGTCGCGCTGTCAATCGAGTTGATCGAGGTCGCATGCCGCGTCGAACGAAGCCCGGCCGCAGTGGCGCGCAGGGAAAAAGAGACGGACGCCGTCCGAAGGCTGTGGGTAAGCGCGGCGAAGGCGGCCCGCTCAGCGAAATCGAACGGACGCTCGAGGACCTGACCGCGGTTCTCGACCGGCTCGACGTGCCCGCTGCCGTCATCGGGGGCATCGCGGTCATCGCGTGGGGCTTCGGTCGTTCGACCATCGACGTCGATGCCGCGGTGGCGCTCGGCACGAAGAAGCTGCCCGCGCTGTTGAAGCAACTGACGAAAGCCGGCTTCGAGCCACGCATCGACGGCGCCGTCGCGTTCGCGCGGGAAAGCATGGTGTTGCTGATGAAGCATTCGCAGACCGGGGTCGCTGTGGACGTCAGCCTGGCGCAGCTCGATTTCGAAGAGGAAGCGTTGCGCAATGCAGTCGACCGGCCCTTCGGAGCCGTCACCATCCGCGTTCCTCGTGCAACCGATCTCGTGGCCTACAAGATGTTTGCAGCCCGGCCTCGCGACCTGCAGGACGTCGAAGAGCTCGTGGCTCGAGGGCTCGACATCGATTTTCACCGTGTCGAGTCGCTGATGCTCGGGTTCGACGCTTTGCTCGGCTTCGATCGTGCGGGCGACTGGCGCCGGCTGTTGGCGCGCCTGAAGCCGGGTCAGCGCTCCGACTAGTTCTTCGGCCTACGCCGGCCGCCGAATCGGAATCACGTCTGCCGATGGAGCCGTCTCACGAATCAGCTCGGGCACCAGCACCTTGATGCGCTCGATGATCTGCGCGGCGGTCGCTCCGTCGGTCAGCGACGCCAGCTGCGCGAGCTCTTGCGTGACGGTCTCGTACGGACGTGGAGCGAGCCGCCCGATGAAGATCTTCGGGTGCAGCGTCTTGTCCGAGTTCTCGTCGGCCGCGTTGAGCTCTTCGAACAGCTTCTCGCCCGGCCGCACGCCCGAGAACTGAATCTCGATGTCCACGCCCGGCTTGAAGCCCGACAGCGTGATCAAGTCGCGCGCGAGGTCGACGATCTTCACCGGCTCGCCCATGTCGAGGACGAAGATCTCACCGCCCCGCCCCATCGCCCCCGCCTGCAGCACCAGCTGCGACGCCTCGGGAATCGTCATGAAGTACCGGCGCATCTCGGGGTGCGTCACGGTGACCGGGCCCCCGCGCGCGATCTGCTCACGGAAGATCGGCAGCACGCTTCCCGCCGAGCCCAGCACGTTGCCGAACCGCACCGCGACGAAGCGCGTCTTGCTGCGCTGACTCATCGCCTGGACGTAGATCTCGGCGATGCGCTTGCTCGCGCCCATCACCGAGGTCGGATTGACGGCCTTGTCCGTCGAGATCATCACGAAGCAGTCGACGTCGTGCGCGTGG
>JAYUXE010000622.1:0-1762 GCA_043753165.1 Archangiaceae bacterium
GGGAAAGCTCGACGACGCGCCGATCGTGATCGAAGGCATCGATGCGCTCAACGACGCGGAAGGCATCTGCGCCGGGCCCGACGGCACGTTCTTTCTGACCACGTCCCACTCGCTCAACAAGAAGGGCAAGGTCGCAAAGGCGCGGCGAATGTTGCTGCAGCTGCAGCTGAAAGGACGGCTGCTGACCGTCATCGGCCGAGCCGATTTGACGGCGGGCAAGGGGTTGCTCGCGCAGGTCGACTTGCCGCGCGATGCGCCGTTGGACATCGAAGCGCTCGCGTGGCGGGAAGGTGCGCTGTACCTGGGGCTCAAGTCGCCGCTGGGTTCGAAGGGTGAGGCGCAGGTGGTGCGGCTCGACAACGCGCTGCCCGCGATGAAGGGCGCGGCGCCGGTGATTTCTGCGTTCGCTCAGCTCAATCTCTGCGCGCTCGAAATCTGTGCAGGCGTTTCCGACATGGTGTTTCTCGACGACGGCTCGCTGATCGTCACCGCCAATACGCCGAAGCACCAGGCGTCCGATGGCGGCGGCGCGGTGTTCTGGGCGCGGGCGCCCGTCGGAAAAGCGCCGGTGGAACTGCTGCATCGATTCCCCGGCTTGAAGCCCGAGGGCGTGACGCTGGCGCCGGGTGGCGACAGGCTGGTCGTCGTGTTCGACGGCGACCTCAACACCGCCCGCTGGGCCGAGCTCCCGCGGCCCGTCGTGAAGTAGGGCCCCTTCCCTTTCTCTTCAGCGAAAACGACCCCCGCGGCACTTCGCCGCAGAGGCCCAGACACTTCACGTCTTCAGCTCGAGCTTCGGCAGGGCAGACTCGCCGAGCACCAGGTGAACCTTGCCGACCCTGGCCGCGAGCTCCTTGTACGCCTCGAGCTCTTTGAGGCGGACGAGCAGGGGGTTCTCGCTGAGCACCTTCGCGGTCTGTGCCATCGGAGGTACGTGCTCGCGCACGCCGCGGGACAGCTGGATGCCAGTTCCTTCAAGCGCCGCTGAAGACGCGAGCGCTTTGACGACCTGACGCGCGGGGCAGTGTAAAACGCGCGCCGTGACGCCTTCCCCGTTTCGCACCCCGCGCCCGAGCACCTTCTTCGCGTCGGTGGGCTACGCGTGGAACGGGCTGATTCACACCGTCGTGCACCAGCGGAACATGCGGATGCACGTCATCTCGGCGGTGCTGGTTTCACTGGTTGGGGCGGGCATCCCCCTGGGGCTCGCCGAGAAGGTGACGCTGATCTTCTGTGTGTTGCTGGTGCTGTTTGCCGAGATGCTCAACAGCGCGCTCGAGCAGCTGGTGGACCTGGCGATTCAGCAGTTCGACGAAAAGGCGCGGCTGACGAAGGATGCGGCGGCGGGCGGTGTGCTGGTTCTGGCGATTGGCTCGATCGTGATCTTCGCGGCGGTGCTCGTGCACAACGCCGACGCGGTGCTGACGAACCTCGACGCCGTGCAGCGCCAGGTCATCTACGGCATCCCGATGACCATCTGCGCTGGCACGCTGATGCACGAACGGCGACGGCCGAAGTGGGTCGATGCGCTGACGTTTGCGGTGGGGTTGGGTCTGCTCACGGTGACGGTCAGCTGGAGCAACAGCCTCGTCTTCTCGAGCATGACATTCGGGATGCTGGTGGTGGCGGCTGCAGCGGCCCGCGAACGCCACCGCACCCAATAAAAAACCCGGCACCAGGCCGGGTTCCTACCGCATCCCTTCGGGCGCTGGCACCGGATCCAGTCCGGAACCTGAGCGCGCCCGAGGGTTTCAAAGCTTTT
>JAYUXE010000623.1:0-4405 GCA_043753165.1 Archangiaceae bacterium
AACGACAGCCGGCTCGCCATCTCGTACGGGCCCAGCCGCGCCACGCCATCGGCGCCCATGGGCGTGCCCACTTCGACGCGGTAGAGAAATTCGGGCTCCTGCACCAGCGCGCGGATGACGAGCTTGACGGCGACATCGAAGTCGTTCGCCTCGACCGCGAAGGTCTGCAGCGTCGCGTAGCTGTCGACCTCTGCATCGGTGAGAGGGCGGCGAAGGAAGCGGCGCCCCAGCGAGCCGACGACGGCCTTCAAGCAGCCCGAGTCGTTCGCCGACGTGGGGGTGCAGGTCACGATGCGGCCGCGTTTCACGGGGTCGGCGAGGGTGCGGGTCGCGGTGTCGAGCGCCAGCTGCTCGACCGATTCGATCAGCGCGGCCGACGCAAGCTGCGTGCGGTAGTCGTTGTCGAACGGATCGTTGGAATCTGGAGGCAGCAGCTGCTGCGCGGCCGCCGCTTTATCGCCCAGCAGATCGGCGAGGGTCGCATCGAGCTCGACCCGGGTGAGGCGACGAATGCCCGAGACGCCAACGGAGGCTCCGGTCGGCAGCTGGGTGGGGATCATCCCCGGCGGAAGCTGGACGGCGCCTTCGCAGCCCACCAGCAAGAGGGTCATCCACAGGCCGGTGCGCATGACGCTTACCCATTACAACAACCCAGCCAGCCGCTTTTATGCACGGTGACAAGGGGTTGCGTGTGGCGCCCACTCAGCAACTGCCGTCGAATGCGACACAGTGGGGTGCCATCCCCGCACCGTTTTGTGACGCCATGCGCCGTCGAAAAGCAATTGACTCCCTGGGGTCGAAAGCCGACAAGCGCACAAAAAAACCGGAGGCAGTTCGTGATCATCGGCGTCCCCAAAGAAATCAAAACGCGTGAGTACCGGGTCGGTCTCGTCCCTGCTGGCGCGAAGGCATTCATCGGCTCGAACCACACCGTCTTCGTCGAAAAGGGCGCAGGCGAAGGCGCCGGCATCTCGGACGCGGACTACGAGCGCGTCGGAGCGAAGATCGTCACCAGCGCCGACGAGCTCTGGAAGCGCGCCGAGATGATCATCAAGGTGAAGGAGCCCATCGAGCCCGAGTACGAACGGATGCAGGAAGGGCAGATCGTCTACACCTACTTCCACCTCGCCGCGGTTCCCGAGCTCGCGAAGGTGCTGGTGAAGAAGAAGATCTCCGCGGTCGCGTACGAGACGATTCAGCCCGAAGACGGCTCGCTGCCGTTGCTCAAGCCGATGTCCGAAGTCGCCGGCAAGATGGCGATTCAGGTCGGCGCGTCGTCGCTGGAAAAGGCGCACGGCGGCAAGGGCATTCTGCTCGGCGGCGTGCCGGGCGTGGCTCCCGCGCGCGTCGTGATCATCGGCGGCGGCGTCGTCGGTGCGTGCGCGGCGAAGGTCGCGGTCGGCATGGGCGCGCAGGTCACGATCCTCGACGTGAACGTCAACACGCTCACCTACCTCGACGACGTGTTCCTGGGCCGCGTCACCACCCTGTACTCGGACAGCGAGAACATCGCGACCGCCGTGCGTGAAGCCGACCTCGTCGTCGGTGGCGTGCTGATTCCCGGCGCCAAGGCCCCAAAGCTCGTGAGCCGCGAGCTCATCGGTGAGATGTCGAAGGGCTCGGTGGTCGTCGACGTCGCCGTCGACCAGGGCGGCTGCATCGAGACCTGCAAGCCGACCACGCACGACAACCCGACGTACGAAGTCGCCGGCATCGTCCACTACTGCGTCGCCAACATGCCGGGCGCCGTTCCGCGCACCTCGACGTTCGCGCTCACCAACGCGACCCGGTCGTACGGCCGGAAGATCGCCGACATGGGCCTGATCGAAGCGATCAAGTCCGACAAGGCGCTGGCGAAGGGCCTCAACACCTACGGCGGCTACGTCACCTACGACGCCGTCGCGCGCGACCTCGGGTACGACTACCTGCCGATTCACGACGCGATCGAGGGCAAAAAGCCCCGCAAGTAGCCTTCAAATTGCCAGTTTGACCACGGCTGCGCGGCATTCTGACCCTTGCGTCAGACTGCGCGCAGCCGTCTCATTTTTTCCTCCTGACGTTCCGCATGGTTACGACCCCGTGAAACCCGGCCTGCCGGGTGCACACAAAGGGGAATCGAAACGCATTCCGGCCCGTTAAAGCTTGTTCGGAGGAGAACCGTGGGCAGCAGACAGACCAACGCGATGAAGGTGGAGTTCGAGCAGATGGCGGCGCCCTGGTTCGACGGGCTCTATGCCTCGGCTCTGCGATTGACGCGCAATGAGCGCGACGCCGAAGACCTGGTGCAGGACGCGGTGATGCGCGCGTACCGGTTCTTCGACAAGTTCGAGCGGGGCACGAACTTCCGCGCGTGGCTTTTCAAGATCCTCACCAACACCTTCATCAACAAGTACCGCCGGTCGGTGAAGGAAAGGACGTTGTCCGACGCGTCTGAACGCGATTCGGTGAACGCCCAGTTCTTCAGCCAGGACGCGACGGACGCCGCGCAGAACCCGGAAGATCTGCTGCTCGACCGCGCGATGAGCGGTGACGTGCTCAAGGCAATCGACGGGCTGGCGATCGACTTCCGAATGGTGCTGATCCTCGCCGACCTGCAGGAGTTCTCTTACAAAGAGATCGCCGACATCCTCGACGTGCCCGTGGGCACCGTGATGAGCCGGCTCTTCCGCGGACGCAAGGCTTTGCAGAAGGCGCTGCTCGACCGCCCCAGGGGCACGATGGAACAGCCCATTTCCCTCGAAGAATTCAGGGCGCGGAAGAACCTGGGGTAGAAACGGGTTCCATTCGCGCCCTCATGACGTGTTCCGATCTCGACCGCCTGCTGTACCCCTACCTCGACGGCGAGCTCGTCGCTGAAGAGCGCGTTGAGATGGAACAGCACTTTTCGAGCTGCGCCGCATGCGCGAAGCAGGTGCAGGCCGAACGCACGTCGCTCGCGGTGATTCGAACTGCGGCAAAGAACGGCAGCCCCCGCGCGCCGGCTTCACTCAAGCGAAACCTTTTGGCCGGGATCCACGGCGAACAGCGGCGTCTGCGGCAGGGCCGCATGCTCCGGTGGTCGGCGGCGGCAGCCTCGGTCGCCCTCTGTGCCGTCGCTGCGAATCACCAGTGGCGTTCCTTCCAGCGCCGGCTCTTCATCGAAGACGTCACCGCGCGCTACGCCCGGCAGTTTCCGCTCGAGATTCAACAGCGGTCGCCGCGCGAGCTCGAGGCGTGGTTCGGCGGCAAGCTGAAGCACCGCGTGACCGTGCCCCGCATCATGAACGCGACGGCCGCGGGCGCCCGCCTGCTCAACGTTCGCGAGAACCAGGCGGCGTTCATTCGGTACGACACCCAGCGCCCGGGCGAAGCCACCCCGCGCCCGATGGGGCTGTTCGTGTACCAGGCCCCAGAAGACGATGTCGGCCCGCTGAAAGACGCCGAGTTCGGCTCGGGCAATGGCTTCAACGTGGTGAGCTGGCGCGACGGTGACGTCGTCTACCGGCTGGTGAGCGATCTCGACGAGTCTGATGTGCGTCAGCTGCTGCCCGAACCGGGTGCGCCTGTCGTGCAGCCAGCCTCTCTCCAGCGTTGACCCCTACGTAGGGGGCCGATAGCGTTCGCGGCTTCCCCATGTCCAAGAACATTCTGATCGTCGAGAACGATGCCGCCTTGTCCCGAGCCATGAAGGACAAGCTCGTCGCACGCGGTTTCGAGGTCGAAGAGACCAACGACGGCAAGGGTTGCGCTGAGCTGGTTCGACGCACGCGCCCCGAGCTCGTTGTGCTGGCGGTGGATCTTTCGGCCGGCCAGAACGGCTACATCATCTGCAAGAAGCTCAAGAGCGACGACGAGCTCAAGACGGTGCCGGTGATCATCGTCGGCAACCCCGACGGCTTCGGTCAGCACAAGAAGCTGAAGACCCACGCCGACGACTACCTGGGCAAGCCGTTCGACCCGCAGGCGATCGTCGAACGCGCCGGCGCGCTGATTGGGCTGCCCGAGCTGCCTGCCGCCGACGAAGTGGTCGAAGACGAGAGCATGAACCTGAGCGAGCTGCTCGACGAGCAGAAGCCCGACGTTCCGGTCGAAGACATCTCGCTCGACGGCCCGGCCACCCACGAAGAGACGGTGGGCAACAACGACCCCGACTTCGAGATGGTCGACGCGATGTTCGACGACCGCACGGCCGCGACCAACCTGTCGCCGAAGCACGAGCCGATGGAAGAAGAGCTGAAGAGCGCGGAGTTCCAGGTCGAAGAGGACGCTGGGCCGGTGGTGGACGACGATCTGCCCATCGAGCGCACGGTGGTCGGGATGATGCCCACCGAGCCGCCGCCTCCGCCGCCTTCTGCCTCACCGCCCCCCGCCCGCCCGGGGCTTGCCGAAGCGTCGGATCTTCGCGCGCTGAAGAGCCGGGTCACCG